>NZ_MAKD01000071.1:0-89485 GCF_001691235.1 Vibrio sp. ZF57
CTACTTCTTCTTGAAGATAAAAGCGGCTTTCCCCGGAAAGCCGCGATGAACCAAAAAAAAGCCCAAACCAACGTGGTTTGGGCGGATACAAGTATAGGAGTTAATAAGGAAAATGCAGTAATTAAGAAAGCAGTGAGAAGAACAAGTTTGACGGCCTGTTAAACTTCTAAATACGCTGTTTTCTACCTAATTTAGGACTCTCCATTTCCATTTCAGTTCCAAGAAAATTCATTATTTTTTCTTTTTTTATAAACACACAGCGATTCAATCGTTTAGTGCTGAGCTTTATTAACTGGTACGACCAATTTGTGAAAATGTGATGTTGCTTGCTTGTTAAATAAATGTACTAAGCGTATATTTCAAACAGTTGTTTAATACGAGTGATTGAAATGGCACCAAGAAGTACAACCAAAGACAAAATCTTAGATGTGGCTGAAGGCTTATTTGCTGAGCACGGTTTTAATGACACCTCTTTACGTACGATTACGAGTAAAGCGAATGTCAACTTAGCTTCAGTGAACTATCACTTTGGCGATAAGAAGACTCTGGTTCGTGCGGTACTCAATCGTTACTTAGAAGCATTTATGCCAGCACTGCAAGATGCATTAGTGAACTTAAACTTGAACGAAACGTATTCTATGAGTGACGTGTTTGAGTCGTTGAGACAGCCACTAAGAGCACTTAATGATGTTAGGCCAAATGGTACAAGCCGATTCATGTTACTTATCGGCAGAGGCTATACGGATGTGCAAGGACACTTGCGTTGGTTCATTACTACTCGCTACAGCGAAGTACTTTCTTTGTTTACGACATCTGTAATGAAGGCGAATCCGAACCTCACTCAAGAACAGTTATTTTGGCGATTACACTTCACCCTAGGGACTTGTGTATTCACCATGGCATCAAGTCAGGCTCTGGTAGAAATTGCAGAGAATGACTATGACAGAAAGATAGATGCTAAGGCAGTGGTCGATATTCTTATTCCATATTTAGCCGCAGGCATGTCAGCAGAAGAATAAAACAATAAAAAGCGAAACATTCACAACCAATATAGTGAACAAAAGGATCTGAACTATGAGCTCTCTAAGACAAAAATGGGTAAGTGACCCAGCTTTTAAACTCTTTAAAAAAGTACTACCACCACTATCTAGCACCGAGAAAGAAGCGATGGAAGCGGGTAGCGTGTGGTGGGACGGAGAGCTGTTTTCTGGTAAACCAGATTTCACTAAGCTGCACCAATACCCAAAACCTCAGCTGACAGCAGAAGAGCAATCGTTCATGGATAATGAGCTTGAAACCTTGCTCGCTATGCTTGATGACCACCAAATTGTAAAAGAAGATCGAGACCTTCCTGAAGAGGTGTGGAACTTCTTACGCAAAGAGCGTTTCTTTTCGCTAATTATTGCGAAAGAGTATGGCGGTCGTGAATTCTCAGCACACGCTAACTCAACTATCGTAACTAAGATTGCGACTCGCAGTATCAGTACTGCGGTTTCAGTAATGGTTCCAAACTCTCTTGGTCCTGGTGAGCTGCTGTCTCACTACGGCACTCAAGACCAAAAAGACTACTGGCTACCTCGTCTTGCTGACGGTACAGATATCCCATGTTTCGCACTAACAGGCCCAGAAGCGGGTTCTGATGCGGGTGGTATCCCTGATGTCGGTACTGTGTGCATGGGCATGCACGAAGGTAAAGAGACGCTAGGTATCAAGCTTAACTGGAACAAACGCTACATTACACTAGCACCAGTGGCGACGGTACTTGGTCTGGCTTTCAAACTGCACGATCCAGAAAAGCTACTGGGTGACAAAGAAGACATTGGCATCACTTGTGCGCTAATCCCGGCTGACCACGAAGGTGTTGTGATTGGTGAGCGTCATGACCCACTTGGTCTTGCGTTTATGAATGGTCCAACACGCGGTCACGATGTATTTATTCCTATGGAATGGTTAATCGGTGGTGCCGATTACGCAGGTAAAGGCTGGCGTATGCTGGTGGAATGTCTGTCTGCAGGTCGTGGTATCTCATTACCCGCACTTGGCACGGCGATGGGCCACCTAACGGCGAAAACGACCGGCGCATACGCTTATGTTCGTAAGCAGTTCGGTATGTCGATTGGTAAGTTTGAAGGAGTTGCAGAGAGTTTAGGTCGTATTGGTGGCTTAACGTATCTACTAGAAGCGACTCGTACACTAACAACTACTTCACTCGATATGAAAGAGAAGCCGGGTATCGTTACGGCTATCGCGAAATATCACATGACAGAAATGGCGCGTACTATCCTGAATGATTCAATGGATATCCACTCTGGTCGTGCAATTCAAGATGGTCCAATGAACTACTTAGCTGCGCCTTACCTAGGTATTCCAGTTGCTATCACAGTAGAAGGTGCGAACATCTTAACTCGCAACCTGATGATCTTCGGTCAAGGTGCGACACGTTGTCACCCATACGTGCTAAGCGAAATGGAAGCGGCAGCAAACCCAGATGAGAAGCAAGGTGCGAAGGATTTCGATAACTTGTTGTTCAAGCATATCTCTCACGCAACTAAGAACACGTTTGGTGCGTTCGGTGCGGCATTGACAGGCTCTAAGTTCATTAAAGCGGATATGAGCGGTCCAACGAAGCCTTACTACCAAGACTTAACTCGCTTGAGCCGTGCGCTTGCAGTGAGTGCGGATTTCGCAATGCTTACACTAGGTGGCGAACTGAAACGTAAAGAGCTTATCTCTGCACGCCTAGGTGATGGTCTAAGTTACCTATACATGGCGTCTGCAGCGCTTAAGAAGTATGAAGATGAAGGTCGTCAACAAGCTGACCTAGACTACGTACACTACGCGGTTCAACACTGTTTCCATAACGCGGCTAAATCGCTACAAGAAGCGTACAGAAACTTCCCGAACAAGATGGTAGGTAAAGTACTTAAAGGTCTAGTTTTCCCTGTCGGTAACCACTTTGAAAAACCAAGTGATAATCTAACGGTACAACTGGCAGAAAGCTTGATGACTCCGGGTGCACACCGTGAACGTCTAACTCACCTTTGCTACATAGGCAAAGAAGAAGAGGATAGTGTTGGCCTAATGGAGAATGCGTTCAATGCGATGTACAGCATCAAGCCTCTCGAACGTAAGATCTTCAAAGCAGTGAAAGAGGGCAAAGTGGCTCGTAAAGGTCTATTGCAAGATAAACTTGCTCAAGCACTGGCGGCAGATGTTCTTACTCAAGACGAAGTTGACCAAATCATTGCAGCAGACAAACTTCGCTACGCAGCGATTCAAGTTGACCACTTCAGTCATGATTACAGTGAAACTTTGACGCGAAAAGAGTTAAAACCTAAGCTAAATAGCGTTGCTTAGATAAAGAAATGACAAAAGGCACCTTATTAGGTGCCTTTTTTTGTTTTTGTCGTAGAAGTTGCAATAGAGGCGTTAACAAATGGTGACTTAGTCAGCAAATATTCACTGAGTGCTCCAACCACTTGCATTTTCGCCACATTTTTACAGAAATTAGATGCCATTTGCGTACGAAACTTTTATCCTTAACCTGATTTTTTAAGGAAGTTGAATATGATCATCAAACCTCGAATTCGCGGATTCATCTGTACTACAACACATCCAGTCGGTTGTGAAGCTAATGTAAAAGAACAAATTGCTTACACAAAAGCTCAAGGCCCAATCGCAAACGCACCTAAACGTGTACTAGTTGTTGGCTCTTCAAGTGGCTACGGCTTGTCTTCACGTATTGCGGCTGCATTTGGTGGCGGCGCTTCAACTATCGGTGTTTTCTTTGAGAAAGCCGGTACTGAGAAAAAGCCTGGCACAGCTGGTTTCTACAACTCAGCAGCGTTCGACAAGTTTGCTAAAGAAGAAGGCCTATATTCAAAAAGCCTGAACGGCGATGCTTTCTCTAACGAGGCGAAACAGAAAACAATTGACCTGATCAAAGAAGATCTAGGCCAAATCGATATGGTTGTATACTCACTGGCGTCTCCAGTGCGTAAAATGCCAGAGACTGGCGAAGTAATTCGTTCATCTCTAAAGCCTATCGGCGAAACGTACACGTCAACTGCGGTTGATACCAACAAAGACACAATCATCGAAGCAAGCGTAGAGCCTGCAACTGAAGAAGAGATCAAAGACACTGTTACTGTAATGGGCGGTGAAGATTGGGAACTTTGGATCAATGCTCTTTCTGAAGCTGGTGTTCTAGCGGACGGTTGTAAGACGGTTGCTTACAGCTACATCGGTACTGAACTAACGTGGCCAATCTACTGGGATGGCGCACTAGGTAAAGCTAAGATGGATCTAGACCGTGCAGCGACAGCGCTGAACGAGAAGCTAGGCCAAACTGGCGGTACTGCAAACGTTGCTGTTCTTAAGTCTGTAGTGACTCAAGCAAGTTCTGCAATCCCTGTAATGCCTCTTTACATCGCTATGGTGTTCAAGAAGATGCGTGAAGAAGGTATTCACGAAGGTTGTATGGAACAGATCTTCCGTATGTTCAGCCAACGTCTATACAAAGAAGACGGCAGCGCGCCAGAAGTGGATGAAGTGAACCGTCTACGTCTAGATGACCTTGAGCTTCGCGAAGACATTCAAGATCACTGTCGTAACCTATGGCCTCAAATCACAACTGAGAACCTAAAAGAACTGACTGACTACGTAGAGTACAAAGAAGAGTTCTTGAAGCTATTTGGTTTCGGTGTTGAAGGTGTTGATTACGAAGCTGACGTTAACCCAGCTGTTGAATTTGATGTAGCTGACATCTAATTCAAGTTATCGAATCTAAACGAAATAGGCGCTCATTGAGCGCCTATTTTTTTGTCTGCTATTTGGTTCAAGAGATTAAGAGCAGATATGGGATTCGAGTGGCGGGATGCGAAGAGATTTAAGAGCGGATACGGCTACCGCGATTCGAAGGGGGACAAGAGTAGAAATAAGGGATGAAGAGAGTTAAGAGCAGGAGTGGGGAAGAAGGCTTGAACCGCTTAAAACAGGTTATAAAAAATGCACTAACCCAAAGTGAATTAGTGCATTCGAAATATCTAAGCTTGGCTGCTTTTAATGCAGCAGATGCTAGCTAATTATGATGATGAAAGTACCTGCTAAGGTCATCAATATATTGGCTATCGCATAAGTACCCGCATAACCCAGAGCCGGAATCGTTGAGCGAGCGTGGTCATTTACGATGTCCATCGCTGGAGCGCAAGTTCGCGCGCCAATGATTGCACCGAACAACAAAGCTCGGTTCATCTTCAATACGTAAGCGCCAACCAAGTAAGCGAAGAATACTGGCAGCACACTCACTACTAGGGCAATACCTATTACCTGTGGGCCAACTTGGGTTAAGTGCTCAAATATCTTACCACCGGCGCTCAAGCCGATACCGACCATAAAGAACATCAAACCGAGGTCTTTGACCATGTTCAGAGCACCTTGAGGCACATAACCGAAAGTAGGGTGGTTCGCTCGTAGGAAACCAAGCATGATGCCCGATAGAAGCAGGCCAACCGCGTTACCTAGCCCAAACGATACCTGACCGAATGTCATGGTGATTAAACCAAACAAAATACCCAAAATGAAGAAGCTACAGAAGGCCATCAAATCCGCCATTTGGCTGTGGATTGAGATGAAACCAATTTTCTCAGCTAGGCCGTGCACTCGACTCTTTTCACCACTCACCTGTAGGACGTCACCTTTAGAAAGCACGATGTTTAAGTCCATCGGCATTTCAATCTGAGCACGTACTACGCGGCTAAGGAAACAGCCGTATTCAGACAGGTTTAAGTCTGATAGGCGCTTACCTGCGATACTGTCACTCTTAACGACGATCTCTTCTTCCACGATACGCAGATCGAGAAGGTTACGGTCGAAAACTTCTTTACCGTTACGGAAGCTTGGGTCTAGACGAGCGTGGCTATCTGGGAAACCAACCAATGCGATCTCATCGCCTTCTTGCAGAATTGCATCACCATCTGGATGAGCAAGAATACCATTACGTCGAATACGCTCGATGTAACAGCCTGTTTGGCGATAGATGCCCAGTTCACGCAGATTCTTACCGTCAGTCCAAGAGATGAGCTCTGGTCCCACTCGATAAGCACGAATAATGGGCAAGTAAACCTTACGCTGACCTGAAGCGCCTAACCCACGTTCTTGGGCGATTTGCTCTGCCGAGTCGTGTAGGTTCACTTTTTGAAGTTTTGGAATCAAGCGAGCAAACATAATCATACTGATTAAGCCAACCAAGTAAGCCATCGCGTAACCGACTGAAAGGTTTTCGATAATCAGGCTCAAGTCCATGTTTCTTGGTAATTCTGCAAGCCCAGAATTCAGAGCATCTTGAGCACCTACCAATATCGGCGTTGCTGTTAAGGCACCTGCCATCATGCCTGCAGATAAACCAAAGCCTAGGCCAAGGTAATGACTACTGAAATAGGTTAGGGCAATTGCGGTAGAAAGTACCACAAGGCTCAGAATGAGGTAGTGCTTACCGTCTCTGAAGAAGATACCGAAGAAGTTTGGTCCAGCTTCAATGCCAACACAGTAGATGAACAGCATGAAACCAATGGTGAGCGCATCTGCGTTAAAAGAAAAGCCAAGATGTCCCATGATAAGGGAAGTAATCAAAACACCGATTGAATTACCAAGTTGGAGGCTACCGAAACGAATTTTACCAATGGCTAATCCAATCGATAAAACAACAAAGATGAGGAGAATGGGGTTTTGTTCTAACAGAAAAACAACGTCGATATTCACGGTGGTCGCTCAATAATTGGCGTGGAACACAGGGTAAGTTTGAGAGGTGAATTGTATCTAAATATAAATAAATTATAAGCAATATTTTGTTAATTTACTTGATTTTGACCTTATTCTTATTCCGTATGAAAACTGGTCATAAAAAAGCCCGCTACAGTGAGCTAATGCCGTTCGGATAAGCATTATTGCTTGAACCTGAACGGATATTTGGCTGGGCGCTACAGTGAGCGGGCTTTCTATAAATCGTACAGTCTAACGCCTAAATGGGTCAGCTGTTTAAGGCTTTAGCCCTGATTCTCGTTTGAGAAATCCTAGCTTAGTCGAAAAGACCTAGGTTTTCTTTTGCGTATGCTTCAAATTCTGTGCAGCCGCCGATGTGGTCTTGGTCGATGAAGATTTGTGGAACTGTATCGACAGGTTTACCAACAGTCTTCTCTAGATCAGCTTTGCTGATACCTTCAGCGTGGATGTCAACGTAACGGTAGTTGAAGTCATCGCGTTTAGCTTTAAGAGTTTCAGCATGCTCTTTTGCACGAACACAGAATGGGCAAGCAGGGCGACCAAAAATAACTACAAACATTTAATTTCTCCTAAATACGGGATGAGGCTCGTTAACTCGATTATGTTAACTATTCTTTAGTGAATGCCACTCAAAATTTCATAAAAACAACTATGCCTCAATGCCATGGGGAAATAAAGATGGAATTACCTCTTAATACAATAGGTTTTGTCTATCAGAGCAAATAATGGTCACAAAAAGGATCCATGCTGATTTCTGATGGGTATTCAGATTGATTACCCTTAATTTAAGAGTGTGAATTACCCCTAAGAATACGACATTAATCCATCTTTAATGCGACAAGTTGCACCTCGTCAAAAAAAGCGCATACAGAACGAGGCATCTTAATACTGATGCACTATATAAAGGCTAAATTCCAATAACCAAGAGTTCGCAGTTTTGTTCGGTCATAGGCGCAGGAGGCACCATGTTTCAATTTATGACATCTACAAAGATCATCTTTGGTGATGGAGCACTTTCCGCTTCATTGTCTCTCTTTAATCAATATGGCTACAGCGTGCTATTGGTTACAGGCAATACATTAGAGCGCACTTCAATTGTTACTGACTATCTTGATGCGCAGAGTATGCGTTATCAGCACATTGCCGTTTCCGGTGAACCTAATATCAAAATGGTTGAAGAGGCGGCTATTTCTGCTCGTCGATTTAAGCCAGATATGGTTGTCGCCATGGGGGGCGGTAGCGCCATCGATATGGGCAAAGCGTTGGCTGCGGTTTTACCTAATCAAGGCAATTTATATGACTATGTTGAAGTGGTCGGGCGTAATGTTCCTCTTAAAACCAAACCTCTTCCGTTTATCGCAATTCCAACCACAGCGAGTACCGGCGCCGAGGTCACTAAAAACGCGGTGCTGAAATCAGGCCAAGACCAAGTAAAAATCAGCCTGAGAAGCCCAGACATGCTGGCCGACGTTGCGATTGTCGACCCAACCCTAACTCATGGAACCAATCTATATCTATCTGGGCGAGGTGCGATGGATGCCTTTACTCATCTAATGGAAGCCTACGTGTGTGGTGAACCGAATCCGTTAACCGATATGATTTGTGAAGAAGGGCTGCGTAAGTTGAGTGGTTCTGTGGTTAAAGCGTGTGTTTATGATGAGCCTCAAGCGCGTTCTGATCTTGCTTTCGCTTCTATGCTCGGTGGTATGGCGATAACTAATGCCAAGCTTGGCGCAGCCCATGGTTTAGCCTCCGCACTAGGAGGTAAGATTTCTGCGCCTCATAGTGTGATTACCGCGCGTTTAGCGCCGTTTGTGATGTTGGAGAACATAGCCGTTGCAAAAGAGCAGCAAAGAAGCGACATCCTAGCGCGTTATCAGCGAATCGCTCAGATAATAACAGGTAACGTAGAAGCAATAGAAGAGGAGGCAATTTCTTGGTTATCGGAAGTGCTTGATACGCTTAAGTTACCCAACTTGTTGGAATTTGGTGTCTGTGAAGCCCAGTTTGATGAGGTGTCTGCCGACGCGCTCAAATCAGTGGCGATTAAAGGAAACCCTTTGCCGCTTAACCAAGAGAGGCTCGTGCATATTTTGAAGCAAGTATGCGAGAAGTGCAGTTGTAGAGAAGGGCATCATGAGGGAGCTTCAATGAATCAAATTGGGCAAGAGCCAGCTGTCGAGTCGAGCTTTACCATTATCAATTCTTATGCGTCCGAAAACAGCGTGGTTGAGAAGGGCAATAGTTGGACTATCTAACGGTCTTAAACTTGTTCGTTGTATAAGTCATTTTATACAGACAAATAAAAACGGAGCTCTAGGCTCCGTTTTTTTAATTCAACTTGTTCTCTGGTCATCTGTTTTCAGTTCATGACTAAGCAGATTAGAACTGAGAGTACTTCTCGTAACGTGAATCACGAAGTGACTCTTTGACGCGCTTTAGGTTCTCTCTGAAACCAGAACCACGACGTAGCGTAAAGCCTGTCGCTAGCACATCGATAACCGTCATCTGAACAACGCGACTTGCCATTGGCATGTAAACGTCAGTGTCTTCTGGAACATCCAGAGAAATAGACAACGAGCTCGCTTTATCCAGTGGAGAATCTTTTGCTGTGATAGCAATAACTGTCGCACCGTTTTCACGCGCTAAGTTTGCAATCTCAACTTGGCTTTTAGTGCGGCCAGTATGAGAGATAAGAACAATAACGTCGTTATCACTGCAGTTAATGCAGCTCATTCGTTGCATCACGATGTCTTCGAAACATGTGATTGGGATATTAAAACGAATAAACTTGTTTTGAGCATCTTTGGCGACAGCAGAAGAGGCACCCAGTCCGAAGAACGAAATGCGTTTTGCTTGAGTCAGCAAGTCAACAGCACGGTTTACTTGCATCGCGTCTAGACTGTTTTTAGCAACGTCTAGACAAGCCATAGTTGATTCGAAAATCTTATGCGTATAAGCATCTGGACCATCATCTTCTTCAACATTACGGTTCACGTAAGGTGTACCGTTTGCCAAGCTTTGAGCTAGGTGAAGTTTGAAGTCAGGGAAGCCCTTTGTGTCTAATCGACGACAGAAGCGGTTAACTGTAGGCTCACTCACGTCAGCCATTTTAGCTAAGGTAGCAATGCTAGAATGAATTGCAGTTTGAGGGGAAGCCATAATTACTTCGGCTACCTTGCGCTCAGACTTGCTGAAATTTTCCAGGTTTTTTTGTATTTTTTCTAATGTATTCATAGTGTTCACAAGGGTATAGAGAACAACTTGCTAGTTAATATCTTTTACCAGGGGGTATGGCTGAAGCAAATATCAGTAAACACAAAGCCGATGTATATTCGGTTTCGTAAATACTGCTGCGTCAAATAGATATCAAGCTAACTAGCACCATAGAGTCAGTATAAACCCAACATACTATTTACTAATACAAAAACAGGGCATGAATGCTTAAGAATATGACAAACCTCAACAAAATTTTAGAAAACTACAGAATTGGAAGAGAGTTTGAGCAAAAAGAATGCAAAATGGGTATGAACTGACAGCTTAGTTACATCAAAAAGAAAGAAATTTTCAATTTGATGCAACTAAAATTGAATGACTATGCGTTGATTTGCGTAACCAGTTTGTTGATTTTGCCCATCAAGTTTGGTGCTAGTTTAGAGATCTCACGCTGTTCTTCAAGCACTGACGAAAGAATGTCATTGCCTGTTAGTGGGTTTGCTAATACCACGCGGAAAACGATGATTGGCTGATGTACCCATGCTTCAGGGTTTAAGCGTGTACGTGACACGAAAGACTTACCTGTTTCACGCTGCTTCTTCTGAATAAACTTAGTCAGCTCATTGAGCAACTCATTCAGTTCGACACGATGTTCAGGCTCAGCTTTAAGCAGTGCCGCTTTGACTGACTCAGGGACATAGCGATAAGTCAGTAGGCAAAGCTCAGGTTCTGAAACCAGCTCGAAGTCGCTCTGATCTTTAATTAGGTCGGCAAAGTAGCGCGCTTTGTTGATGCTTTGGTCGATCAGCAGTTCATAACCTGGGCGGCTAATGATGTGCATTGCGGCGTAAACCAGCATTGCCATACCTGAACGAGAACCTTCTAACGTATGGCTGCCTAAATCTTTTGAGCCTTTACGAAGAATGTATTGAGCATGATGTTCAATCGCAGTCATCGCATCTGGCTTCTTAAACAGAACCATACCCGCACCCATAGGGATATAAAGCTGTTTATGCGCATCAATCGTGACTGAATCCGCCAGTTCAATACCATCAAGTAGGTGACGATGATTGTTAGACATCAGAGTCGCACCGCCCCAAGCTGCATCAACGTGGAAATGACAATCGGATTCGGCACACACCTCAGCAATGTCTCTTAGCGGGTCGATATTACCGGTTTCGGTTGTACCAGCCACACCAATGACGGCGAAAGGTTTGATCTTGTTCTGCTTGAGCTGCTCGATCTTGAGTCTTAAATCATCAGTACAAATACGGTTGTCGTTATCTGTTTTAACAGACACTAGACCTTCTTGACCAATACCAAGGACATCCGCGGCTTTTTTCAGAGAGTAGTGGCCACGTTCAGAGACTAAGATGGCAAGGCCTTCGTAGTCGTAGTGCTTCATGGCTTTAAACAGGCCTTCTTTTTCTACACCTTTGAACGAACCTTGCGCTTTTAGTGCGTTGTTACGTGCAACCCAGAGCGCTGTAATGTTCGCGATGGTACCGCCAGAACAAAACGCACCTAAAGAGTGGTTTGCGCTGTGCATCCAACGAGAATAAAACTGGTCACTATCTTGATAAATCAGGCGATGTAACATGCCCAGAACTTGACGTTCTAGGGGAGTGAAAGCTTTTGAGGTCTCGATTTTTACTAGATTCTGATTCAACGCAATCATGATTTTTGAAAGCGGCATCAGGAAGTACGGCAACGCAGAGGTCATATGGCCAATAAAACTTGGCGAAGACGTGTGAACCGAATGAGACACAAGAGAATCGAGGAGATGCTCAGTATGTTCAGAAACAAACTCAGGCTGCTCTGGGATATGAGCATTTGAAAAATCTTTCTCAATTTCACGTAGCGGCTTTTCTTCAGCCACAATATGTTCACGTAAGAATTGATTCAGGTTTCGTGAAAGTTTGTCTTCAATTTGAGTGAGTGTTGAATCTGGGCCTTCAGGTACCGTGAAGATACGTAGAAGACTGTCGAAGCTAACATCTGCTGTTTTTTGTTCCGTAACCATAGCAAGCGAGTTATTTTTCTAATATTGACGCGAGCGGGACAATCTAAACGAAAACGGGAACAATGTCCCGTCTTAATTATGAAATCCAACTTCTCAAAAAAGCATATTAAATGCGGGGTTATTTACACTTAATCGCTTCAAGTTTACTGATCGACTGGTTGTAACGCTGCAGCGCTGAGTCGATTTGCTTAGGGTGACTAAGCAGCTCTGCAAAGGCAGAACGTAGTTCGTAGTTTTGAGCGTGAGGCGTTGATTGGCGGTCATCGAATGTTGTTTTCGCGATTTTACCAAGCTCATCATCACGTGTTGATAGCGTTTTAATGTCGTGTTGCTCAAGTTGCAACCAACCTTCTACAGGTTGCTCTGTTGCCACTTTGCTTGAGTCGTTTACTAAGTAGTAGTGAACCGCAGCACGGTTAAGCTCAAAGTGGTGCTTACGACCTTCTAGGAACCACTCACTCACTTCTGTTAGCTCTGGATATTGCTCAGAGGTTAATGCAGCAAGGTCGGCATACCAATTCAAAGAAGCGTCGATGTACGCATCATATTTTTTTGCTTGGCACTGGTTTGTCTCAGACATTGAATCTGCTGCAAAAGAGAAAGTAGAAGTTGAAGCTAGCAGTAATGCGACGCAAAGGCGTTTCATAGTGGTTCCTTTTGTAAGTTTATTCTTTTTATAACTTTGTCGTTACAGGTTACCGTGATCGTTATTTGTTGAGCAATGACACTTAGTGTCTTTTTATTTCGGTAACTGTATCGGTGTCTTGGGCATTGGTATTCGAGTTGCATTCTAATCTAAAACAAACGCTATTCCTGCGATCTAGTTAGCAAGAGATACAAAGAACAACATCAATATCGGAACAAGCAAGCTGAGGATAAAGCCACTGACGATAGCGATAGGCACACATCTAACGCCGCCTGTTGTTTGAATGACCGGTAAGGTGAAGTCCATCGCAGTCGCACCAGCATAACCAATGGAAGTGCATGGGTAGCTGCGAATTAGCACTGGAATCAGTACCAAGGCAACTAACTCTCTTAACAGCTCAAGCATGAAAGAAGCGCCACCATAGACAGGACCAAAGGCGTCACCCATTAAGATACCAGCCAGAGAGTACCAACCAAATCCAGAAGACATTGCCAAGGCTTTGAACAGAGGGATATCTAGGATGTAAGCCGCGATTACACCACCTAACATTGAGGTGATGATAATGGTGATTGCGATAACCATACCGTGCTTGTTGAGTAAGATCTGACGAAGTGTGAGTCCGCTATTACGCAGCTGAATGCCGATAAAGAATAGAAGAACAAACAGAATCCATTCGCTTGCGGTATCAACCCAATCAAGGCCAATAGGCAGCACTAAGCCAGCGATTAGCCCTGAACCTACCACTAAGATGAGTTTTGCAGATTCCATCGCCATAGAAGAGAGGGGAAGCTTCTTCTTGCTACTGTCGGTTTTGAGTGGCAATAACTTATCAATAGCGGGCAGTGCCATTAGGTTACATACGCTTAAGCAGACAAAGAAAGTGACGGTATATAGAAGGATTGTCTGCAGGTTACTGCCTAGGTTATCGAGGGCGGCTAAGCTTAGTCCCATTAACGCCAGAATCACGTAGATCAACCGCGATGTTGAGCGGTTGATAAATTCTAATGTCTGAGCGTTCGAAATTGCAAAAAGATACCCCACGACGAGTGGCGCAAATATAAAGATCATCCCTGTAAACATGCTTTCCCCATTGCATTTACTTCATATTACACTTACTTGTAATTTAACAGTGACTTAGAAGCCGCTAGTATTGATCACGTCGCTTAGCTTTGCATTAAAATCATGCTTGCTCAAGTTGCTTAATTTATAAAGCACCTCTGCACCTGTCACGTTAAGTTCAACTTCGTGATCATCGATGTTCTCATCCTTGTTTCTGAACATCAGCAGGTGGTTAGCGATTCGAGCGATATCTAAGTAAGAGACTTCACGCTGTTCGTGGTTATTGATGGTATTGCTGCACACATCAATAAAGTCGCTGTCGAAGCCCCAACGGTTAAGCACCAATTTACTGGTAGCAGAACATTGGCCTTGGAAGATTTGTAGAGCGATGTCGTGATCTAGGTAATTGCCATTTTCGAGGTAGAGGTGGTATTCGCTAACCAAACAGAACAAACCAATATCAGCCAGTAATCCAACAAGCAGCGATTTTTCATGCTCAAGGTAACGGTATTCAGTAGGGGAGAGCTCTTTGAAGCTGTTGGTAACAAGCACCATAGTAGCGCCCAGCTCTTTTGATACAGAAGCGCTCTGAACCAATACCTTATTACATTCTTTACTGAGGTTGACTGAGTGTTTGAGTTGCTCAATAGCCTGAGCCGTCACGATGTCACGTACTCTTAATATGCCAAGGCGCGACACCGCCGTCATAATATCAACACAAGTAATATTACGTCTGTTAAAGACGACAGAGTTAGCCACACGAATGACAACAGCAGCGAGGCCTGGGTCTTCGAGTAAGCACTCGGCAACGTCAGCAATCCCAGTTGATTCAAGGGTACAAAGCGATTGAATCTTCAGTACAACGTTAGGGATAGGAGGAAGTGTTATTTTTCCCGCTGAGATAGAATGTCCAACAAGTTGGGCAAACTCTGATTCTAGACCCTTTAAGAGAAGAGTCTTATTTTGAGGTAGCCAGAAAAACGATAAATGATTCATATAAAAAGTAAAAACAGGTCTGTCCTGCCATTTTACAAGCCACGATGCTGCGAGGCAATACTCACCCGTCTACATAACCTTTAATAATTTGAACCGGTGTATCACTAGGTGTCCAAATTCAAGCATGGTTTGATAGTTTACTGTGAAGTCAATCATGAAAAACCGGAATACTCAATTGATTGATGTGAACTAAGTCCAGACTTATTTTTCTTTTCGAAGTATGATTTATTTAAAGGTGAAAAACGAAACCATAATATTCACCTATAGAATAACAAAATAGATTTAAAATTTTCGCATAACAAGCTGCTTGTCTGGTGATCAACCTAATCGGGGTAATTTGATTAAGGATCAACGGATATGACCGAGACAGCATTTATTAATTACGTGAATCAATTTGGTGAGCATCAAAAACGTTCTATGTTCGGAGGTATTGGCCTCTTTCAAAATGACGCTATGTTCGCTTTATTGAGTGAAGGTTGTTTATTCATTAGAGGTGGAAAATCATTAGATAAAAAACTGACCGATCTTGATTGTGAAAAGTATCGTCATGTAAAGAAGCAGACAACAGCAACCGTAAACTATTACGACATTACGGATCTGTTTACCTGTGAACATCCTGAATTGGATAGTATTATTCGTACTTCAATCGATAATTCAATTCAGCAGCGTAGCTTCAAAAAGTCATCAGCTAGCCGTAGATTAAGAGATCTACCAAACATGCAGCTTACGTTAGAGCGCATGGTTAAAAAGGCGGGTGTGGATGATGTTTCAATGTTTATGCAGTTGGGCGCACCTGAAGTGTTTAATAAGGTTCGCGAAGCGTACGGAAACGATGTTGACCTAAAACTACTTTGGAAATTTGCGGGTGCAATTGATGGTATTCACTGGAAACTATTACAAGAGCCACGCAAGCAGCAATTACTAAAGAGCTGCCACTAAAGAAGTTTACCTTATATGCTTAAGATTACTGTTAATAAATAAAAACCGAGGAATGTCCTCGGTTTTTTTGTTTCTGTCTTAGCCGGATTTCTTAAAAGACTAAGTATCAAAAGACTAAGTATCAAAAGGCTAAGTGCTCATAGAGAGCTTATTTGCTAGGGCTTGAGCTTTAAGTATTAGTACTTGAAGCGAGCAGTGAACATAAGTTGGTCACCGTAGAAGTCGTTAATACGAGCTTCAGCACCTAAAGAGAAAAGCTCTGTAGAGTGGAAACGCGCGTAAACAGAACCTGTCCAATCATCGTTGTCATCGATAGAAACGTAACCACCTTTACCACCAACTTCTAGTTGTGGACCAAGCCATTGGCGAACACCAATGTTGATTTCCATACCGATATCAGTAGAGCTTGAGTTCTCAGGTTGAACGATGCGAGCTAGCATTTCACCTGTTAGGTCTGCCCAGTTGTTTAATGGAGCGTGGAAACCAAGACCTACAGCTGAGTCGTAATCGCTTTCAAATTCTGAATCGATACGTGCTATAGCGTGAGCGTTCGGGTGAATGGACTTACTGAACGCACCACCAAATGTTACTGGGCTAGCACCGATACGTGCTTCAAAGTAATCATAGTTAAAGTTGCTCATTACCTGTGGTTGTTCATCAACAGCTAGTGCTTGACCAGAAGCCAATAGCATAGCGGTAGTAAGTAGAATTTTGCGCATAACGACCGTAAACCTATATTAGTGTTAATTCCTTTGGTTTGAGACAAATCGGCAAACCATAAACATTGAGACAGTTTAATCTAACTCACGGAAAAGTAATCCTTTAAAATGTAAAACCTTACTCATTTAGTTAAAAAACAAGCAAATTAAGGTTCAGTATGTAACGGAGATCTCATGTTTAGGGCGAATGAGAAAAATAGACGAGCGAATTATCCAAAATTTGTATACATTCGGAAGGTTTTTATATCGGATGACGCTATTCTCAGTATCCATTAACCAATCAGTGCTATTCACCAAAACTGGTGCGTTTATCCGCCATTGAAGTCAGTATGCGCTCGGTATCTAAGATGGAAGTCCAGTTTAGCAATTGCTTGTCGTTGGCAATGACATAGTCAGTCAATTGTTGAGTAATCGTGTCTCTCAGTTGGTCGCCTTGCCAAGGTTTTGAAATATAGAAATCAAGTGCTGCGTTGTTAATGGCTGTGACGGTATCTTCTAGCCCAGCTTGCCCGGTGAGCAACAGCTTACGCGTTGGTTTAGTAGCGTCGTGTTGGTTGAGTTCGATCAGAAAATCAATGCCGGTTTCTTCTGGCATGATGTGGTCGCATAAGATTAACGCGAGCTTAATACCATCTTGTCCCATTTCTTTGATTACTTGCTTGGCTTCATCGACCGACTCTGCACCTTCAACCAGAAAGTTCTCTTCAAATATCGCCAAGTCCTGAAGGACACTATTGAGAACTTCAGGTTCATCATCGACACATAAAATTAGGTACTTATTCATGAGGTGCTCCTTCTTGTTTGAACGGAAGCCACACTTGCATGTTTGTATGGCTGCCTACCTCTGACTCCACCAAAATAAACCCTTGATGAGCCGAAACGATTTGTTGAGAAATGGATAACCCAATCCCTAAACCAAAGTTGCCTTCTTTTTTAGTCGTGAAATTTGGGTTGAAAATGGTGTTGATGTCTTCTTTGGCAATGCCGTGGCCAGTATCGGAGATTTGCACCACAAGAAACGCGTCGTCGCCTTTTGTCTGTTGAGAAGTGGTGATGGTCACTTTTCCTCGTTCAGATAGGGCATCGAGCGCATTGGAGATAAGGTTGGTCCACACTTGTTGCAGCGAGAGCGACTGGCACAATAAAGGCGGTAAGTCGGTATCGTAATGCTTTTCGAGTTGGTGGTGTTTAAGCCTGTTTTCGAAGATCACTAAGGTATCTTCAAGCCCTTCGTGGATATCTGTGTAGTGGCGAACTTCTTCATCTTCTCTAGCATAGCTTTTTAAGCTTTTGACCATATCGGCAATACGCTTGCTGCACACTTGAATTGAGCGGATAGAGTTTCCAACATAATGGTAATGCTCTAAGTCATTGAGCAGCTCTTTGCCTGCGACAGGGGACGCCTTTAATGTGTTTAGAACCGTAGAGTCTTGGCTTAGGTTTAGTCTCACGGCTTTTTTTGCTAAAGCACGGTCATTAATCGTCGACGTAAGATGCTTTACGAGCTGTCTTTCTTGGGCTGTTGATAGTGGCTTAGCTAACTTTGAATGTGCCAGTACGTCAGTCCCTTTATTGGACTCTGGAACGGATAGGTTTGCCAATATTTGGTCGAGATGGTCTGACAGAGTTTCGATGCTTCTTAATATGGCAGCAATCGGGTTATTCAGCTCATGTGCGACTCCCGCGACTAGCTGCCCGAGCATCGCCATTTTCTCTTTCTCGATCAGTTGTTGATGTGCAGACTCTAATGATTCTAGTGTCTGCTGCAGTTTGATCTTATTGGTGATGCTGCGTTGCAAACGTCGATTAAAATGACGGAGCAATAGATTGGTAAATAAAGGCAGCAGGGTATTGTTTGAATGCATCACCTGAGCAAAGCTATCTTTATCCAGTTTGATAACGCGAGTCTGCGTTAGGGTGATCGCCGTAGAAAACGAAGGCTCGCCTGTTACAAATGACATCCCGCCAACAATGTTCCCTTTGGAGTGACGTACCACTTCCCGCTGTTGCCCAAGTTCATCTTTCTTATAAAGAGCTGCTTCACCCTCAATGATCAGCCATAAAAAGCGATTGTCTTCGCCTTCCACAGTGAGTAGATGCTCGGGGGAATAGTCACGAATGGCCTTAGTTTTGTCATCTTTTGAAAACACATCTTGTAAGGCACTGACGACACGTTCTGCAAGGGCATTATCAGAAAGCTGGTGGTAGTCGTGAATGAAACCCGATTGGAAAGAGTGAATCTTTTGCTCAATGTGCGCTCTGAGTAAGCGTTGTTGATCCAATGCATCGCTGTAAGAGAGCAGGTTTTCTGAGTCGTATTGGATAACAAAAGAGGTCAGCTCTTTTTGCGCTGATTTGAACAGAACCTGATCTTGAACCGGTTTGGTTAAACAGTGGTTGAGCCTACCTTCATTCACAGCGGTTAAAATGGATTGAATGTCTGACGAAGCGCTGACTAATATCGTTCTTGCGGTATTACTATGGGGCAGCTGTTGAAGTTCAATCAGGAATTGCACGCCATTAAATTCAGAATGATGATGAGTGATCACCAAGGCAACGGTTTGGTTGTGATCATGAATATCTTCTAATGCGTGATGTGCGTCTTCTATGTTCTCGGCAGTATAAATATCGAATACAGAAGCCAACGGAGCCAGCTCCGAACGTATTCTTTCAATGCTAACCGGATTATTGTCCAAACAGATAACAGCGTATTGATTCACAGCTCAACCTTAATAGTAGCGACGTCTTTAGCCTAGCAAGAACCGCCGAATAAGGATGAGAGCTAGCCGTTAATTTATTGAGGCAATCGAAGTATCGAGCAATAGACTGATTTAACTCAATGTTTCTTGTTTGCTACTGATGGGTTAGACTAAAAAAAATAGACACGTGTAGAAAGAGAACTCATGGAACAGTTAAGAAAAATTGGTGCTATTGGCGGAGCAATCTCACTGGCACTTTGTTGGCCGCTAGCGGTTGGGCAAATTGGACAAAATGCGATTACCGATGGCGTTGCAAAGCTTAACAATTCAAGCATTCAAGCTGAGATCGTGGAATACGATAGAGGTTACTTGTCTTCCAACGTAACCACTCGTTTAACTGTGATGGATGAAAACCTGAAAGAGCAACTTGCGATTGATGGGTTGCCGAGTGAGTTTGTCATAAATAGTGCGGTTAGCCATGGTTTGGTGAGTCTAAATGCACTGTCGACGTTTGAGAATACCGATATTCTGCCTTTAACTCTGACCACTAGTACTGAGCTAAACGGCAACACTGACTTTAACTTTGAGTTAAGCCAGTTCAATCACCAAGGTTCTGATGAGAATGGGACTTCGGTCTCGATCACTAAATCGAATCTTTCTGGCCATGCGACTGTTTTAGGCCAAGTTGATTACGAGCTTTCAATCCCTTCAGTTCAAATTGATTTTGAAACCGGTGAAGAGGTAACGCTGTCTAATCTGAAAGGTGTGGGTTCAGGCCAACAAGCGAAAGGCTACTGGTTAGGTACTCAGAATTTTACTATCGATAGCTTCTTGGTTTCAGATTCTGCAATGCAGCCTTTCATGACCATTGAAAATTCTAAGTACGATTTTGAATCACATCTAGATGAAGCAACTAAGCGTCTGCGCAGCAACCTCAAGCTGGATATCGCAAACATCGAGACCAGTGAAGGCCAGTTGAACAACCTAAACGTCGATTTTGAAATGTCGAAGTTGGATAGCGAGTCGTTTGAGAAAATCTTTGAGATTTACCAATCTAATCCTGTGATGACGCAAGAAGACGTTGCAGAGATCATTCCATTTATCGATATCCTGTTTGCTAAAGGTTTCGACCTTTCAATGAACAACATGTCGTTAGAGTTAGGTAAGGGACAGTTCGAATCTAAGTGGTTGGTGAGCGTGCCGGAAGGGACCGAAAACATCAGCAGCAACCCTTCGATGATCATGCTTGCATTAACGGGCAACGTTCACTCTAGCTTCTCAAATGAACTTGTTGAAGAGTATCCATTCATCCGTGAAGGTATCGATGAATTGCTTGTGATGGAAATGATCAAGGAAACAGACAGTGGTTATGAAATCAGCGCTGACTTAGAAAATGGAAACCTAGTGTTCGAAAATGGACAAGAAATTCCATTAATCGCTCTACTTACGCCGGTTTTTGTTCAATAAACAGAGCAGGCGTGAATACTGATAGGGTGATTTAGCAGGTTAAGCTTAAACATTTTATACGGTACAAAACAAAAGAGGTCTTAAGACCTCTTTTGTTGTTTTTATGTTGGGCAAAACATGGTATTACTTGCATAGTTATTATTTAGCAGGAGCAATCATCCCCATGGAACTTACATTAGATAACGTATTCAACTTCAGTGCTGGCCCAGCTGCACTGCCTAAACCGGTAATGAAACAAGCGCAAGCGGACTTTATTGATTGGAATGGTTTAGGGACTTCCGTGATGGAAATCAGCCATCGCAGCAAGGAATTTATTCAAGTTGCTGACGAGTCCGAACAGGACCTACGTGATCTTCTGAACATCCCAGACAACTACAAAGTTCTTTTCTGTCAGGGGGGCGCTCGTGCTCAATTCGCTGCTGTTCCTCTAAACCTTTTAGGTGATGCGACGAAAGCGACTTACATTGATGCGGGTTACTGGGCAGAAAGTGCAGTGACTGAAGCGAGCAAATATTGCGAAATCGATGTATTCAACGCGAAGACGTCAATTGATGGTAAAGCAGCGGTTGTTCCAGTTAAAGATTGGAAAATTGACCCGGAAGCTGCGTATGTACATTTCTGTCCGAATGAAACCATCGATGGTATTGAAATCAGCGAGCTTCCTCAAACGGATAAGCCAATCGTAGCGGATATGTCATCTAACATTCTGTCTCGTAAGATTGATGTGTCTCAGTACGGTGTTATCTACGCGGGCGCGCAAAAGAATATCGGCCCTGCGGGTATCTGCATTGCAATCGTACGTGATGATCTACTCGAACTCGCAAACGACGTGTTGCCGAGTATTCTGAACTACAAAGTACTTGCTGAAAAAGACTCAATGTTCAACACACCACCAACGTACGCTTGGTACCTATCAGGCCTTGTGTTCAAGTGGCTGAAAGCTCAAGGTGGCGTTGAAGCGATGGAGTTGGTGAACAAAGAGAAAGCAGCGCTGCTTTACGATGCAATCGATAGCTCAGCTTTCTACAAAAACGATGTTCACACTGCAAACCGTTCTAGAATGAACGTGCCGTTCCAACTGGCGAAACCTGAGTTAGATGGCAAGTTCCTAGAATTGGCTGATGCTGCAGGTCTGAAATCACTGAAAGGCCATAGAGCAGTAGGTGGAATGAGAGCTTCACTTTACAACGCAATGTCTCTGGAAGGCGTTCAAGCGCTGGTTAGCTTCATGAAAGATTTCGAAGAGAAATACGCTTAATCGATGATAGGGCTTTGACTGATAAATTGCTTATTTGATTTTTATTGTGTCGAATGCACCGAACGAGATAGATGCCGCTTTTGCGGCATTTTTTTTGTCGTTAATAATAAAGGGTATGGTATGTTGATTTATTGTAAGAACAGTCATCCAGAGATATGACGGATGTATCAGAATGAGCAGACCTTTCTCTTAAAGCGAGAGTATCAACTGTTATTTAGGCACTTTTTACTATATAACGTGTCGCCCAAAGCTAGGTCTCTAATCATGAGCAGTGAGCGATAAGCCGCATCGCCCGGTTTATTGATGGGCGATTAAAATCCAACGTCTAATTTTTACCACAAGGAACCAAGTGTGAGGTTATTGAGTCTATTTGCGATGCTATTTCCGGCCGTTGCTTGTTCGTCCACACTTGAAATATGGGCTGGTATTAATTATGAAACGGCCGATTATGTAAAAGAACATATCGAAGCGATGACTGATCATCGTGTAGAAATTCGTTCGTTTGACGTCAACAGTATTCGTTCTGAACTGCTTGTTGCTGATCCTAGAGACAATACCTTTTCCGACGCCATCTGGGTTCCTTCTGACTTCTTAGGTCTAACTGAATATATCGATTTAGCGACGCTTCCTGATGCTTGGGTCGATACCCAACGCTATGAGAAAAAAGCGCTCGATGCAGTGGTCATCAACGGTGAGCTTAAGGCGTTACCGGTTGGTATTGGAAACCAAGTCGTTCTGTATTCGAGCAAGCCTCAAGCGCAAGTCGTGACATGGGAGAGCTTAATTGAACGCTCTGCTCAGTCCGATCAAGTGAGCGTGCTTTTTCCCAATCCAAACATGTACTTCTATCTAGCTTTCTATCAGCTTTTTTCTGAAGACTTATTATCGTCGAAGAATGTTAATGGTGAAGGGTTAGTTGCTATCTTTGATTTCATCGACATGTTGCAGCAGAAAAAAGTCATCGAATCATCGTGCAGCGATATTTGCGCGAGGCAGAGGTTCATCAATGGGGAAGTCGAGTTTTTGATTGACGGTGATTGGGCGTTCAGCGAACTCGATGCCGCCTTTGGTCGAGATTTGTACATCAATTCGTTGCCGACCTATCGTGGTGAAAGTATGTCTTCATTTAGTGGCGCAAAGGTTTTTGCTGTCACGGAAAAAGGCATGCAAAACCCAGATAAGAAATTGGCTTTGAAAGAAGTCGTTCAATACCTGCAATCAAACAGTTTCACCTATTTAGCTCACTCGAGTGCCATGGTTTCGCCGTTTTATGAGGTTAATCAACGCCGTGTTGAGGAAGGTAACCAGACACTTTCAAATATGTACGATGAGTTTCAAGCATCGCAAATGATGTCGAGTGACTATAAGATGGCGATCGTTTGGGAGGCATCGGTTCGGGCGTATCAGCGTTACAAGTCAGGGATGCCAAAGAGTGAACTGCATAAGTTTTACAATGATTTTGTTCAATATTACTCGGCGAATATGAGGGTAAGAGATTGAAGCTATCATTAAAATACACCATGGGCTTGGTGTTGCTGGCTTGCTCAATGCTTCCTGTTTACCTAGCGGGACAGTTGATTCTCAATAAACAAAACCAAAGTTCTTTAGAGCAAAAAGAAACCAAGCTGGACAACTCTACGACCGGTATTCGTCAAACCGTACAAGAGCAAATTAAGCTGACGGCGAGCCTAACTCAATGGTATTCGCATGACCGATCATTGATTAAAGCGGGTGGTAATATCTTTTTCTCGAGTGTTGTTTGGGACAAGATGGATAGCTTCAATGCGCTAGCGGAGAGTGTGTCCGCGACTTATATTCTGGACCAAAACTGGAAGCCCATTTATGACAGCAAAGGCAGCTTGTACCATTTTGAGCAGAGCCAGTTATTAGAAAGCTTGAAACGTCCTCAATCGGTTTATGGGCAAGGGAAATTGTTCCACACCGAGTTTACCGAAACTGAAGTGGCGGATAATGCCGCTGCAGGTATCGCTTTTGTCGCGCCGATTTTACCTTATCGTTTGATAGAAGGTTCTACATACACGCCGCAGGGTTATCTTGTGGTTCTTATGGGGTATGACAGACTTAAGACTAAAGTGACGCCTTTCCTTTATCAAAATGAGTCGGTTGAGTTTAACTATATTGATTCAACGGATGCTCAATCTTCTGAACAAAGTGCGAACATTATCTCTATCGACAGCACATTCTTTACCGACAAATTGGTACTGAACGTCAAACATCATATTTCCGACAGTGAGCGTTTATTAGAGATGCAACAAGCTCAGGTGGTCTTTGTCAGAATATTGGTGGCGACGCTTGCCATCTCGATTGTGTTTGCTCTGTTCCTAAGCCGCTGGTTCTCAGGGCAGTTAAACTTGTTGGCTGAATCTGTTACGTCGTATTCGCATAACCAGTCACCGACTCATAGTGTGGATGAACATCGTTTTACAGAGTTCGTCACGCTGAGTCGTTTATTGGAAACCTTGTGGGGTCGCATACAATATCAAGTCCGTGAGCTTACCGAAAGTAACGATAAACTCGAAAGATTTAATGTTCAGCTAGAGGACTTAGTCGAAGAGAAAACCAGCAAGTTAACTAATTCGCTCGCGCGTGAAGAATCCCAGAAGCATCGTATTTTGAAGATCGTTCAGTTTGCATCATCAAGACACGCGGCTGAATATCGGTTGATTCCTCAAATGGTCGATCAAGAGTTAAAGACATTACTTGTTCAACATTCGATTCAGTTTCATTTTAACCGGACTGGCGAGGCTGACCTGATACTCTGTGACTCACAGGGGACGGCGATCGGGTATTTTTGTTCAAGTTCATTTGATGTCCTCAGTGAAGAAGATCTTCTGATTTTTGACATGTACCAAAAACAGTTAGCTGGTTGGCTAGAGCTCGAAAATATTACACGGATTAACATGCCGACTGGCTGTTTGAATCGTAAAGCTTTTAATGAAGATCTCGAATTCAGTAAACGCAGCATTAACGACAATCAAAATCAGATTTCTTTGATCATTATTGATATCAATGGCTTGAAAACGACCAATGATGTTCATGGGCATGAGATCGGGGATGATCTGATACAGCGCTGCGTAGACGTAATCAGCCACGAATTGACACCTGCCAGTAATCTATACCGTTTGGGTGGAGATGAATTTGCGGTGCTTACCTTAACGTCTGGTGAGTCGAGTTCGCTCAATGTCGCAAAGATGACTGAGCAGTTGTACATTGCTCAGGAGCAACAGGCAATCGAGACTAAAGCGGGTATCTCTATTCCTGTCAGATTCTCGATTGGTGCAGCCTCTAGTGATTCAACAGACGTTAAGCAATTGTTCTCAGTCGCTGATGAGAATATGTATCAGCAAAAGCGTCTTTATTACCAAACGTTGTCTGTGGTTGGGAAGTAATAATGCCAATCACGCTGACAAATAGCGATCACGATTTTCGACGTCCATTAGAGCGGAACTGCTGCGGTGTGACGTTATAATATGTTTAAACGCTTATGGGAAATGCGCTTAGTCGGGCCAACCGTTGCTTAAACACAGACGATAAAAATGAAAAAGCCCACCAATGGAAAGTTGATGGGCTTTGTGTTTGTATTTAGCTTACGTAACTCAGCTAGAGCCAGAAACTCTTCAGAGGCATCTCAGAGTCAAAGTGATGAGCAATTTGCGCTTGGAGTAGCTCAGCGGTCGCAATAGCATCAGTTAATGCATGATGTGGCGTGTAGTCGGGTAGGTGGTATCGACGACGACTCTGACCCAGTCTCACTGAAGCCGGCTTCTTACCTTTTAGCTTATTCCACAAGCCGCCAGCCAGTTTATTTTGGATCTGAGATTCAATCTCCAGCGTGTCGAGGACTGGGAACTCAATGCCTTCACCGAGTCGCACTTTCAATGCATTGTCCAAAAAGTCACGTTCGATACGACGATAGTGAACCACAGGGATATGTCCCGCCATTGATTCTAAGATCTCGCCCAACACTTCGCTAAGGTCTGGCGCATCAATGATGTCATTGTGAGTGATGCCATGAATCACGACAGACTCTTCTTCAAGTTTCTGTTTTGGTCTTAGAGTCCAGTGTTTGGCTTGTCGCAAGTAGATGCGATTGAGCGTAAATGGCACTAAACCAATGGTAATGATGCCGTCTTTGTTTGGGTTTAACCCCGTTGTCTCAAAGTCGACAGCCAAAAACATCACTTCTGAAAGTGGCGTATCAGGCGCAGGAAGAGGCTGGCTATAAAAGTGCTTTAAGCGCTCGTCTCTCGCTCGTTCAAGCTTCTGAGCAAACTTAAATGGCCAATCGACCGCAGGTGATCTGAATAGTTTGTTCATAGGCCCTACTTAAACTTGTTGCTGGCTTGATAACGGAACTTAAGGAAGTTTTGCGCATTACTTAATATTTGGAATGCATCCTTTAGGTTACGTCGTTCGAAGTCAGACAGGTTCTCTGGCTCGATGTTGTTATCAGGCTCGATGTTGTTGTCGACATCGTGTGCTTGGTGGCGAATACGAACCAGAGAGATAAACTCCATCGCATCTTTCAAATCTTGAGCTCGGCCTTTTGGCAGAATACCGGCGTCAATAATGTCATCTAAGCGTTCGAACGAGTTCTTAGAGCGAGACGCTACCGCGAGCGAGTGAACACGAATCAAATCGGCGAGTGGCGCAGTACCACGACGCTTAAGGTTGATAGAGTTGTTGTGACGGCCATCTTTCTCCATCACGAAATCTTTGAAGAAGCCGAGCGGAGGTGTACGGTTGAGTGCGTTACGTGCAAGACACGCCAAGAAGCGATTGTTCTTACGTGCGCGTCGAACAATAAAGCTGTTCAATTGCTCGGCCCATTTCAGACGACCATAAACGCCATCTAAGTCGAAGAAGATTGAAGCATTTAACAGTGCTTTCGGGTTTGGATCATCAATCCAATCGGCAAAGCACTCTTCCCATTGTCGACGAGTCATACGCCACGTTGGGTTAGTCGCCATGATATCGCCAGTACAATACACATAGCCACACTGATCTAAGCCATCACAAATAAAGGTCGACAGCTCCTCAAAGTATTTACCGTGCTTTTTCTCGTCGTAGGTATCATCAAGAATGATTGCGTTATCTTGGTCGGTAACCAGCAGCTGCTCATCACGCCCCATAGAGCCCAGTGCGAGGAAACAGTAAGGAATAGGCGACTTGCCCAATTTCTCTTCGCCCAGTTCGATAATTCGCTGCTTAAAGCTACGACCAATTACCGACATTGCAGTACCCACCATGTGGGCGTTGGCATCTTCGTTAACTAAGCGCACAAAGCTGTCTTTTACTTGCTCGGAAAGCACCTTCAGATCTTCGATACTTTGTTGCTGGAAGATACTACTTACCAATAACAGCGAGTTTTGAGACTCATAACGAACAATATCGGTCGCTTCGATAATACCAATCGGCTTCTTATCTTTAAGCACTGGTAAATGATGCACGTTATAGCGAAGCATGGTCATCATAGCTTCGTATACGTAAGCATTGTGATCGAGAGAGATAACCTCAGGTGTCATTACGCTAGAGACTTCATCCGATGGGTCAAGCCCTTCAGCTAAAACGCGAGTACATAAATCTCGGTCGGTGATGATGCCAATCACGGGTGTTGAGTCATCTTCATCATCTTCAACGATTTCTGGGTCGATGATCAACAAAGAGGAAACATTATCCTGTGCCATCATGGTCGCAGCTTGCTGAATCGTGCGCGTTTTTTCGATCATTGGTGCTTCGCTGGTCAGCAGCGTTTTAACCTTGGATGTCGTTAAGTCGTTAGCGTCGTTGCTGTCTGAGTTGGCTTGGCGCAGTCGCGCGTTATCTTCTACTTCTACGAAATCGGCAAAGGAGTCGTAGTTGTCGTAGAGCTCTTGGAAGATAGGCTCAGGAATACAGTAAAGCAGGGTATCTTCGGTGGCTTTAACTGGGAAACGCACCTTGTTGTTGGTCAGTAGGCCCATTTGACCGAACAAGTGGCCTTCATCCAGGCGGTTATAGAGTTCGCCTTTACGGCGGTAGACTTCGACTTCGCCACTTCGAACGATGTATAAGTCATGAATTTGATCACCAAAGTGAATGATAGGGGTATCTTGGCGGTAATAAGAAATTTCCACGCTACTGGTCACTTTCGCCAACATCTCCTCAGGGAGTTCTGTGAAAGGGGGGTATTGTGCCAGAAAGTTTTGAATCTCTAATAACTCAGCATCCATAATGATCATCCATTGGTTTGTATGATTTCATGGTACAACATTTGATAATATTTTGCCGTCACAAATCAATCTGTGAGCTAAAACCTTTTTAAAGTCTTATGGATAGACTAACCTTTCAATTAATGGAGTGACAGTTTAAGGATGATAGGAATGTCGAAGTGGAAGCTTAGTTTTGTATCTGCGGTTTTTATGTTTTCTCCAAGTTTGTGGGCGGACACTAACGCGGTGGATATTTTGGATTACGACCATATTTATGCCACCGCGCATTCGGGCAGTTTAAATGAAGATGCAGGCAGTAATAACAATGCCTCGTCGTATGGATTAGGCGTCAGTTACGCGATGACGGATGATTGGTTGTTGCTGGGAGACTATAGCGCACGCTTCATTCACCCTGATGACACCACAACTCGAATTGATACACTGATGCCAGGTGTTGGTTACCGTTACAGCATTAAGACAGATTTAGATATAGTGGCTTACTACCTGCTTGGTATCACTAAAGGTAAGGTTGAAAATAATGACACCAACCGAACTGAATCTTCAGACACTGAGTTCATCCAAGGGGTAAAAGCTGAGCTTAACTATGGCTTTGCGAAACGTTGGATTGCCAACGGCAGCGTGCAAGTGAATCGAAGTGACCTGTTTGATGAAGAGATCTATCACTTAGGTTTACGCTATCTAGTGACTAACAAGTTTGCGATTGGTGGGTCATACCAACATCGAGATGGTGAAGGTAAAATTCGTAGCGAGCGTACTAATGAGCTAGGTGTGGAATTTTTCCTAGAGTATTAGCCAGTAACGAAAAGGCTACATGCCCTAATAGCTCTTATATACAAAGAGGCAGACACAAAAAAGCCAGCTTGATTGCTGGCTTTTGCATATCTATTGGTCTGCAAATAAAGGTTTCGCTTTTCGATTAAAGAACCGCAGCGATACCTTTACATAGAGGACCCATGTTTGACTTAGTCATACCAGCAACACTGATACGGCCAGAACCAACAATGTAGATTGCGAATTCGTCTTTTAGGCGAGTTACTTGCTCTTTGCTTAGGCCAGAGAAAGAGAACATGCCGTTTTGACGTTCGATGAATGTGAAGTCTGCATCAACACCTTCTGATTTCAGTGTTGTTACAAATAGCTCGCGCATCTCTTGGATACGGTCACGCATTTCTGCTACTTCTGCTTCCCATTCAGCACGTAGATCAGCATCACCAAGGATGTGAGTAACGACAGCACTGCCGTGGGCTGGTGGGTTAGAGTAGATAGAGCGGATAATGCTCTTAACTTGAGAGAATGCTGTCGTTGCTACGTCTGCTGATTCAGCAACCAGAGTGAATGCACCAACACGCTCGTTGTACAAGCCGAAGTTCTTAGAGAACGAGCTAGCAACAAGGATCTCTTTGTTGTATTGAGCAAAAATACGTAGACCAGCTGCATCTTCTTCAACGCCTTTTGCAAAACCTTGGTAAGCAAAATCGAATAAAGGAAGCAGTTTCTTCTCAGCAACCAGTTTAGCCAGCACTTCCCACTCGTCAGTTGTTGGGTCGATACCTGTTGGGTTGTGACAGCAGCCGTGAAGAAGAACGATATCGCCTTCAGAAGCTTTCTCTAGGTCAGCAACCATGCCTGCGAAGTCTTTGTCTTTTGTTTCAGCGTTGTAGTAGCTGTATTGAGCTGTCTCGATACCCGCAGCAGCGAAAACGCCGTTGTGGTTTGCCCAAGTTGGGTTACTGATCCAGATTTTAGCATCGCCTAGTTGGCGCTTGATGAATTCGCCAGCAACGCGAAGTGCACCAGTACCACCAGGAGCTTGTGCAGTTTTCGCGCGTTGAGACGTTACGATCTCTGCGTCTGAACCGAAAAGAAGCTTCTGAACCGCTAGGCCGTACTCAGCGGTACCTTCAATTGTCAGGTAAGATTTGGTTTTTTCGCTTTCAAGAAGTGCAGCTTCTGCTTTCTTTACTGTTTTAAGTACAGGCGTTTGGCCAGCTTCATTTTTGTAGATGCCAACACCAAGGTTGATTTTCTCTGCACGAGAGTCTTTTTTAAACTCTTCAGTAAGGCCGAGGATAGGATCGGCGGGAGCAGCTAACACTTTTTCAAACATAATCTTCATCCATGTCAATTGAGAGGGGATAGTATCTATGGGTAGTTATACCTGTATGGAATTTTTAAGACAATACGAAGTGAACAGAAAGGCCAAAAAAAATCCATTTCAATCAGATTTATTGACTAAAGAGGGTATTTGATAACAAAACACCCTACGGATTAACCTATAGGGTGCAAGAAGTTAGTGGTTTTTATATGGATTAGGCTGGTTGAGCAATAAAGCTTTCACGCTCGAGTTCACTTGGTACATTTTTGCCATCTTTGTAGGTCGCGGCAATCGAAACAAACTCTTGTTCGACTGCCAGAAAAGCTTGGACAACTTGCGGGTCAAAATGCGTCCCATTACCCTCTAAGATGATCTGTTTAGCTTGTTCGTGAGTAAAGGCTGGCTTGTAAACGCGTTTCGATATTAGCGCATCATATACATCGGCTAATGCCATCAAACGGCCAGATAACGGGATATCTTCACCAGACAACTGATTAGGATAACCGCTGCCATTCCATTTCTCGTGGTGAGTCAGAGATATCTCCTTTGCGACTCTTAAGAAAGAGCTACTTCCTAACTGCTTTTCTGCAATAGATAACGCTTCAGCACCAATCGCGGGGTGACCTTTCATTATCTCAAACTCTTCGTCCGTCAATTTACCCGGTTTCAATAATACGCTATCAGGCACACCCACTTTGCCCACGTCGTGCAAAGGCGCAGATTTGTAGAGCAACTCGATGTAGTTTGGTGTTAACAAGCTTGAGTGGGTTTCTGATTTGCTGAGCTCTTGTGCGAGTACCTTTACGTATTCTTGGGTTCTCAGAATGTGAGCACCGGTTTCATTGTCTCGAGATTCGGCCAACGCAGACAAACTTACGATCGCAACGTCACGGGTCGTTTTGACTTCGTTTTGTGCCGTTTCGAGGCTATCAAGCATGGTATTGGTCATAGATGCCATTGAGCCAAGCTCGTTGTAGCCGAAAATAGGTAAGCGAACGCCTTGCTCGCCATTGGTGACTTTGTTTAATGCGTGCTCTTGGCTTAGGAGAATGCGCTTAATTAGCTTGCTCCAAAGCGTCATAATGGTAATCGCGTAGCCACCCAGTACCACAGCCAGATAAATAAACTCTTTGATCACGCTGATCTTGCCGGTGCCATCTAATAAGCGGTCAGGGTTATGTTCTAGCCAAAAGATGTCTTTGACGGCGATCATAGTTAGCATGGTGGTTAGTGTTACCAGAAGCACGATAACCAAGCCTATCATCTGCTTGACCAGTGAACTTCTTTCACCAACCAGTTGGAAGTCGAATTGTCCAGTCGTCTCCATTTTATCCATTTGGCTGAGCTTGGCATTCAATTGAAGAATGGTTCCGGTAAAGAAGCCGAATAGACTCATGCCAAACAGCACCTTCAAATTACTATCTATGGTGAATTCATAGCTTAAGTTGTAGTAGAGCGCGAAAGGCACACTTGCAGCAAAAAATAGCAGGGTATCGAGTTGCGCGAATCGGCCTTGCTTGACCAAGGTATGTTGCGCCAATGGGTAACGACGTGCGAGCCATAATAAGATAAACACAATACTGACTTGTGTGAAAATCTCTAACGTCGTTAAGCTATCGAGCATAGGGCACACCCGACTGCCATAGGTGCCAAACAGCACGCCAGCAATGACGTATAACTTAGTCGTTAGCGATTGATTGTAATTTGAAGTATCCATCGGTAAGCCTTTGTTCTCATTCTTATTAGATTTACGCATTCATTGATTCACGACTTTAGAATTGCGAATGATTAGCATAAGTGACGTGAATAAGACCGGAAATTCTATCGATAGCTTTCGTGGATTGATACAAGAAACTGGTTTGTGTTAGAGATTTGTTAGCTAGGTGGGGGTTATTGCAGCATTTTTATGAAGATACTTGAATAGCCTCGGTCGAGGTTCGAGGCTATTCAGTCTGTGTACTGGTTAGAATCGCGAGTGATTGAGTTTGCTATCTACTTTACCCCGTTACTTTTTGAGATTGATTTCAGCTTCGATTGAGCCGGTTTCAATCTCAGGGTGAGACGCTAGTTTGTCTGCAGCCCATTGGTTGATGTGTTTCAGAATAGCAGACACCGCGTGTTTTTCCGTTGGTGCTTGGTCTTGTTCGACATCGATCTTTTGCTTTGGATGTGAGCCTGTCGCATCTTCAGCAATATGGAGCCAATCTGGGTGCCAGTAATATGGCTGACCGCTCGGTGTTGTCCAACTGTGAACACCGTTTGACTCTCCTTTATAACTTAATTGGTCTGCTTCTATTTTTTTCATTGTTATCTCGCATGTTTTTGGGTTACATCAAATTATTGAGGTAGAAAGCCAACTTAGCTCCTACCTTGGGTACAAACTTAGCAAAGCTTACAAAGTTATCTGTGAACCAATTCACACTATTGTGGAAATTAGGTGCGATCATATGGATAGCAGCAATAGTTGTTGGCGTAAGTGATAAAATCACCGGCTCACAGAATTTCTCTAGGTAGTACAATTAGATGGCGCGTTATGAAGAGCTTGCAAAGGATATTCGAACTCAGATAGCCAACAATACGTGGCGATCCGGAGAGAAGATCCCTTCGGTACGCATGAGTTGTCGAAATTACAACGTCAGCAATAGTACTGTCTTACAAGCCTACCAGTTGCTAGAAAGCGAAGGGTGGATCATCGCTAAACCTCAGTCGGGCTACTTTGTAGCGCCAAGGCTGGACGGCGTTGACTACGCACAGCCACTCGTTAGTGAAAAGAAAGCCATTAATGACCGCTTATTTGATTTCTTGAAGTCGAGTTCAGCCGAAGGTGTGATTCCTTTCGGCTCTGCATTCCCAGATCCTGACCTGTTCCCGTTACCTACCTTGACTCGAAACCTTGCCAGCGCGGGTAGGAAGATGACTGGCGCGAGTGTGATAAATAATTTGCCACCGGGCAGTGAGTCCTTGAGAAGGCAAATCGCACAGCGTTATCTGCAGCAAGGGATTACGGTTAATCATCAAGACATCGTGATTACGTCGGGTGCTATGGAGGCGCTCAACTTGAGCCTGCAAACGGTCACCAAGTCGGGTGATAACGTCGTGATTGAGTCTCCCGCATTCTATGGTGCTCTGCAGGCTGTCGAGAGGCTCGGGCTTAACCCTATCGAAGTGGACGTTTGCCCAATCAATGGGTTGAATATAGAGCAGTTTGAAAACGCGCTACAAAACCAAGATGTTAAAGCGTGTTGGCTGATGACGACTTTTCAAAACCCAACGGGAACCAGTTTGTCGGAACAGGCAAAGCGCCGTGTGGTAGAGATTGCAGAACAGCATGGAACCTACATTATTGAAGATGACGTGTATGGCGATCTTTATTACGAAGGGCATAAGCCGAAGCCACTAAAGGCCTTCGATAAGACCGATTCCGTCTTGCTTTGTGGGTCGTATTCAAAAAGTTTGTGTCCTGGTTATCGAGTAGGGTGGGTTGTGAACACGCGTTTTAACGACGCGATTCAAAAGTTACAGCTTCTTTCTACGTTATCGAGTAGCGCTCCTGTTCAACTTGGTGTCGCTCATTTCTTAACGCATGAAAGCTACGACAATCACCTTCGTAAACTGCGTAAAAACCTTGTCGTCAGGAAAGAGCGATTTATCGATGTCATTAAGCAGTACTTTCCGCATTCAATAGAGATTGAAGAGCCGGCTGGTGGTTACTTGATATGGATTCGCTTTTCTGAAAAATTCGACAGCCAACAGTTTCATCAACTGGCTATCGAACAAGGTATTAGCGTTGCATCTGGCGATCTGTTTAGTGAGCATGGCAGAGTGGATAACGCGATACGATTGAACTTCTCTTATGAACTGACAGAAGAGAAAGAACAGGCGCTCATCTGGCTTGGCAAACTGGCACATCAACTTACGCACTCGTAAAACCTTAAGTCCCTCATAAAAAAGACAATCATTCCAACTGTACGGGTTGTTTGTGGGGTAACTGTACGCCTAATTGACCAAAGAGTTGTGATTCAATAACGGTAGACCAAATATTGGAGATACCGTTATGTTGAAAATGACTATGGGAAATGAAGTTAAGCTGATTATTGTCGCTATTGTGTGTGCGCTTCTGCTTATTCTCGGCCACGTACTGCTGGCAAAAGCATTCGCTGATATGGCGTGGGCGGAATACACCACTGCCGCGATCCCATTCGTTATGATGGCAATTTGCGGTCTTGCAATAAAATACGCTATCGACCAAGATGTGGATTAGCTGTTGAAATAATGAGTCTCAGATAGTGGCACGCAGAAGCATCTGGACTCGTTTTATTCCGAACATAAAAAAACCTCCGCAAGTGCGGAGGTTTTTGTTTGTTCTTAACTTTTAATATCGAATAGGTTTCGAATTAGAAGTTTGCAGAGCGTGGTGTACGTGGGAATGGAATCACGTCACGAACGTTACCCATACCTGTTACGTAAGATACTAGACGCTCGAAACCAAGACCGAAACCAGCGTGTGGCACTGTACCGTATTTACGTAGGTCGCGGTACCAGCTCATGTGCTCAGGGTCGATACCCATAGCAATCATACGCTCGTCTAGAATGTCTAGACGCTCTTCACGTTGTGCACCACCGATGATTTCACCGATGCCTGGTGCAAGTACGTCCATTGCTGCAACTGTTTTGCCGTCGTCGTTTAAGCGCATGTAGAAAGCTTTGATGTCTTTCGGGTAGTTCTTAACGATAACAGGTGCTTTGAAGTGCTCTTCAGCTAGGTAACGCTCATGCTCAGAAGACATGTCGATGCCCCACTCAACGTCAAACTCAAATTTCTTACCAGAGTCTAGTAGGATTTGGATTGCGTCAGTGTAGTCAACTTGTGCGAAGTCAGCGTCAACGAATTGCTCTAGACGAGTAATTGCTTGCTTGTCGATGCGAGAAGCGAAGAACTCTAGGTCGTCGCGGCGCTCTTCAAGAACAGCAGCGAAAACGTACTTAAGCATGTCTTCAGCCAGTTTCGCTACATCGTTAAGGTCTGCAAACGCAACTTCAGGCTCAACCATCCAGAACTCAGCTAGGTGGCGGCTTGTGTTTGAGTTTTCAGCACGGAACGTAGGACCGAACGTGTAAACCTTGCTTAGTGCACAAGCGTAAGCTTCAGCATTAAGTTGGCCAGATACTGTTAGGAACGTCTCTTTACCGAAGAAATCTTCGTTGAAGTCTACGTCGCCTTTTTCAGTGCGTGGTAGGTTTTCCATGTCTAGCGTAGAAACGCGGAACATTTCACCTGCGCCTTCTGCATCAGATGCAGTAATAAGCGGAGCAGAAGTCCAGAAGAAGCCTTGCTCGTGGTAGAAACGGTGAATCGCTTGAGATAGACAGTTACGTACACGTGCTACTGCGCCAATCACGTTTGTACGTGGACGTAGGTGAGCAACTTCACGAAGGTATTCGATAGAGTGACGTGTCTTAGCCATTGGGTAAGTGTCAGCGTCTTCAACCCAGCCTACAACTTTAACGTCAGTTGCTGCTAGTTCGAAGTCTTGACCTTTCGCAGGAGACTCAACAATCTTACCCGTTACTTCAACAGAGCAGCCAGTTGTTAGCTTTAATACTTCGTTTTCGTAATTATTAAGATTATTAGGAACCACGGCCTGAATCGGGTCGAAACAAGAGCCGTCATAAATGGCAAGGAAAGAGATTCCAGCTTTGGAATCACGACGTGAACGGATCCAGCCGCGAACAGTTACTTCACTGTCTACCGCTAGCTTGCCGCCAAGTACGTCTGTTACAGGCGCGTAAGTCATGTTGATTTCATTCTCCATTGAGGGACAAATTCAACTCAAAGTCTCTGGCATTGCTGCAAATAAATATACATTTGCACAATAATTAGCCGAAACATTAAGTTGTATAAACTTTTTAAATCGATTGAACATATTACCTGTCATACCGACAGCTTCAACCTTTATTCTTGCTTGGTGAAAGAAATATTGTGTCTACTGACGATAAATAGGTTTGAGGGTGTGTTTTTTGTTCGATCTTAGCGTCAGCCTTACCTTTCACCCTATGTGAGCTGCTGAACGAGCATGGCGTAATCGAAACCTTTGTTTTCAATAATGGGAGTGTGATTGTGTTGAGACTCACTCTACATTGGCGCGGATTCAGTCATTTTGGACTTGATCACCTTCTTAATTTCCCACTAAAGCAACAAGAGGAGTTTAATATCTAAGTGTTAATTACGCCGCCTTAACCCCTGCATTCTCTCTACCCCCCGCACTTTTCGAGCGCTCGCTCATTCAAGAAAAACAGTCGATCAAATTATGTCTCAACAAGGCAGGACTGGCTGTACAAGTAAAAGAGAATTACATGCTTAATTATTTAAAAAAACACTGGTTATCAAACGTTAAAGGAGATTCATTATCTGGGATTGTGGTTGCACAAGCATTGATCCCTGAAGCCATCGCATTTTCAATTATTGCAGGCGTTGACCATAAAGTAGGGCTCTATGCCTCGTTCTGTATTTGTGTCGTCACTGCTTTGGTTGGCAGTCGTCCGGGAATGATTTCCGGTGCAACAGGCGCTATGGCGCTACTAATGGTCACTTTAGTGAGAGAGCACGGATTAGAATATCTACTCGCCGCTTCATTCCTAGCTGGCGTCATTCAGATCGCAGCTGGGTATCTCAAGCTTGGTAACCTGATGAATTTCGTTTCCAAATCGGTGATTACTGGATTTGTTAACGCGCTCGCCATTCTAATTTTCATGGCTCAACTTCCTGAATTAATCAACTTCCCGTCAAGCGTTTACGTGTTAGTCGCTTTGGGTTTGGCGATCATTTATCTGCTTCCTTATTTTCCCAAGTTTGGTCGTGCAATACCTTCCCCACTGGTCGCGATTGTTGCTCTGACAATCATTAGTTTGCTCTTCGGCTTAGATGTGAGAACAATTGGCGATATGGGCAAGCTTCCCGATTCACTGCCTGTGTTCTTGATTCCTAATATTCCATTCACGTTTGAGACGCTTGCAACCATCCTGCCATATTCGATTGCTCTGTCTCTGGTTGGCTTGTTGGAATCCTTGATGACAGCGACCATAGTCGATGACCTGACTGATACTGAAAGCAATAAAAACAATGAGTGTAAAGGGCAGGGCGTTGCGAACATCGTTGCTTCATTATTTGGTGGAATGGCGGGCTGCGCAATGATCGGTCAGTCGGTCATCAACATCAAATCAGGCGGCTTAACCCGATTATCCAGCATGATCGCAGGGGTTGTTTTGTTGCTAATGGTGGTGTTTGTTTCTGATTGGTTGAAGCTTATACCGATGGCGGCTTTAGTGTCTGTGATGATCATGGTTTCTATCGGCACATTCTCATGGCGTTCCATTGTTGAGCTTAAAGATCACACACTGCCAACCAATGTAACCATGCTAGCAACCGTGGCGGTGGTGGTGTTTACTCATAACTTAGCGATAGGTGTTGCGGTTGGCGTGGTGCTGTCGGCTCTGTTTTATGCACATGCCAGCAAATCCATGGTGTTTATATCCGATGAAGTCGTGACAAACGAAATGCACACCATTCACCGAGTAAAAGGCCATGTCTTCTTTGCTTCGTCAGATGCGTTTGTCGACTTATTTGATTATGACAACGCGACCTCTTTAGTGACCATCGATATATCGGATGCGTCATTCTTAGATAATACCTCGGTCGAGGCGCTTGATAAGGTTGTGTTCAAGTTCCGTAAAAAAGGGGCTTACGTTGAAGTGTCAGGAATGGATAGCGTGAGTGCGAATCTGATAGTCAAACACGCGATGTATCACAAGCATAAAGACTTAACCGCGGTTTCCATTACGCACTAATCTTGGTTTACGGTTCTTTTAAAGCCTGAAAGCCTGAATTAGACGTTGCTATGAAGATAAAGCGCTCATTGTTGAGCGCTTTTTTGTTGGCGATCTATGACTTCTTCTTTGTACTCGACAAAGTAAACTGATTAATCAGTGACTCAAGGTGATCAGACAGCTCTTCTAAGTCATTGCTGATGTTGCGAGTTTCAGCCGCAGATTGCGACGTGTTGTTGGCGTGAGAGGTGATGGTCTCAACCTTTTGTTGAACATCTTGAGTCGCTTGTGTGGTGGATTGTGTTTGCTGCTGAATATTCTGTGCGTGAGCCAAGACTTGTTTCATCTCTTCGACCACACCATTCATTTCAATTGAAAGTGCGTCGATATCGGTTGAGCTTTGATGAGCTTGTTCGCAAACGCGATCGGCAGAAGTTAGCGACTCTTCACTGCCTTGCTGGAATTGATGAATGATTGACTCAATGCTGCCTGTTGCTTCTGCGGTTCGCGATGCAAGGTGGCGAACTTCATCTGCCACCACCGCAAACCCACGACCTTGTTCTCCCGCACGTGCCGCTTCAATTGCTGCATTCAAGGCCAGAAGATTGGTTTGGTCAGCAATGCCACGAATCACACTCAATATTGAAGAGACCTCTCCGGTTTGCTCATTGAGTGTCAGTATTTTGTGTTTCACTTCTTCTATGCTGCTAACGAGGTTTTTTATCTCACTGCTTGCTTCGTGTGCTTGGTTGGCACTCTTACACGCCACATCAGCGGTGTGATTGATAAGCTCTGAAGCTGTTAAAGTCGCTTGTTCTACATTGACTTGCTGTGCCTGTATTCCTTCGACATTATGTTGCACTTCGGCGGTTTCGCTTTGCTGGTCACTGGCGGCTTGCTCGGTAATTTGCGCGACACTAGTCAGTTGGTTGGCAGACGCATTCAGTTTGTGCGAGGTGTTTTGTACCTTTTCTAAGCTGTCGGATACGGTTCCCATGAACGAGTTGATGGAGTTAGCCAGCGTGCCAATCTCATCCTTGCTTTGTTCCGGCAGGCGAGTGGATAGGTTTTTATCGTTGCTGACTTGGGTCATAAAGCGAGAAGTCTGTTGCAGCGGGCGCACGATAATCTTACGAATTAATCCCATCGTAAGCACAAATCCGGCAAACGAAATCACCGCCATAATGCCAATAGCAGCCATGGTTTGAGTGTTGATCAGCGAGTTAACATGGTTGAGGTTATATTCGAGGCGAATCGCACCCAAGACTTCCCCCTCTGCTGCCATATGACAGGCGACACAATTGGTTCCTCGGTAATCTTCACTCGACTTCATTGGCAGAGCAATCACCAAGCCTTTGCCCCAATCAGCAGAAAAAGGTTCGATAACGGTTTCGCCCGCTAGCGCTCGTTTATCAATATCGTCAACCGGTGTTTGGTTGTCATTACCTGGGCCATATAACTTGCTGACAGCGTCGGCGCGTAAAACACGAACGTCTTCAATGCCTTCTTGAGCCAGTGCTTTCTGACGAAGGGTCTCTTTTTGTGCCATGGTGCCGGTGAGCATCATCATATTGAGGCTATCGAAGTAGTTACTTGCTTTGTCGTGAAGCTGCTCACTTAACACTGAGTTTACAAGTTGCTTTTGTTGCGAATATTGGAAATAGGTCGATATTGCCAGCAAAAAGGTGAACACGATGGCGAGGGCTACTAGGATTTTGAAGGTGATTGTTGAGCGCATAAGGTGTTTGTTTTTATTAATTATAATGACGCAAATACTGTACTAGTAAGAATCCCTACCACCTATGGGGTATAACGAATTGTGTGACCATACTCCGGTTGTGGTTATGTTTCTGTGATGTAGCGAGTTTGTGTCGTGTCTGATGTTGAAATGGAACGCGCTTCAAGCTCCTCGCTGTTCTTAAAACAGACTGTTGTTTTGGGAAAATTGAAGTGCAGCATCGAGTTTTGATTGTGCTGATAATTAGAAAAGCCTAGGTTGTTAATTAGCTCGATGTATTTGTCCGCTTGTCTTTTATCAATAAAGACTATTGTTTTAGACGACTTAGTGGTCAATTTATATCCAAATGGTTGTTTTGTTCAATTTAATAGCAAAAATTGTGGTTATAGCGTTGTGTTTCGAGGCTCATTCGATAAGATGAAAAGACCTCTATGATAGAGGTAGGGCAGCAACGGATACGCTGCTTCAAATACTATGGAATGTGACTTATTGGACACATACATGAAATTCAAGATTACATCACCGATTATTGAACCTACGGAAGGTTCACCACATCAGTTAATGCTTACTCACGCTTCTCGTTTTACCTCTTTTAAGACAAGCTCCCCTTTGAACGCCCTGTTCGACAACGTCTCTGCACGCTTCTTTACCGCTTATCGCTCCTATTGTTATTCGTTTTATAACTTTATTTCTATCTGAACTCCTTTGTCATCCGCTCGATGAACGAAGACTCACATCTATAAAAACTAAACAAATAAGTTAAAAACAATGAATATTAAAATGATGGGTAGCTCCCTAATTATCGCTGGTACCGCTCTCGGTGCTGGTATGCTTGCGATCCCAATGGTATTAGCTCAATTCGGATTGCTTTACGGCACACTGCTTATGGTACTGATCTGTTTCGGTACGACTTACGCAGCATTACTACTTCTAGAAGCGACCATCAAAGCGGGTGGCGGTCTAGGATTAAACTCTATTGCCCGAAAAACCTTGGGTAAACAAGGTCAGTTGCTTACCAACGGCTTGCTATACGCGTTGTTGATTTGCCTATTAATGGCTTACATTCTGGGCGCAGGTGACTTGCTGAGTAAGTTACTGTCTAACTTTGGCGTCGAAATTACCGCGACTACCAGCCAAACCGTGTTTACCTTGCTTGCTGGCGCAGTAGTCGCAAGTGGTACTGGTGTGATTGATAAGCTCAATCGAGCATTGTTCTTCGTGATGCTTGCTAGTTTGTTTGCAACCATGGCCTTCTTAGCGCCGAGCATGACTCAAGAAAACTTGATGCAGGTAACCAGCCATGACCACGTTGACCTAATCAAAACCAGTGCCATCCTGTTTACGAGCTTTGGCTTTATGGTGGTGATTCCAACCTTGGTTTCTTACAACCACGAAGCGACAGACAAACAGCTGCGTAACATGGTGATCATCGGTTCTCTGATCCCATTAGTGTGTTACTTGTGTTGGTTGTTTGCGGTAGTGGGTAACTTGAGTGAAGAGCAATTCCGTAGCTTTGAGAACGTATCAGATTTGATGGCGGCGTTTGAGGCTCAGTCTCCTTGGGTGGGTAACGTCTTGTCTACCTTCACTGGCTTGGCGTTGTTGACTTCTTTCTTTGGCGTAGCAATGGCGTTGTTCAACCAGAACAAAGACATGTTCAACCAAAATACAGCGGTAACGTACTGCATTAGCTTTATCTTGCCGTTGGCGGGTTCATTGCTTGCTGCAGACAAGTTCCTACAAGTGCTGAATTACGCAGGCATCATCTTGGTGTTCCTAGCGGTGTTTGTTCCTCTGGTTATGGTTCACAAGCAGCGCTTCATGAAAGTTGCTGATGACCGATACCGAGCAGAAGGTGGCAGCGCAATGATGTTGTTCTCACTGCTGTTTGGTTGTTTCCTGCTTATCTCGCAAGTGATTTAACAAAACAATTTGGTCGGTTGAATCAATCAGTCACCAAGCTTTAGCTCCAAAAGCTTCAGATACAAAAAAGGAACGCCGCGGCGTTCCTTTTTTATTATCGGTTTATTAATTCAGAATGATTAACAAACAACCTTAACAGCCAAACCACCTTGAGATGTCTCACGGTATTTAGCGTTCATGTCTTTACCTGTTTCTAGCATTGTTTCGATAACTTTATCTAGAGAAACAGTAGGAGCAGAAGAGCGACGAAGCGCCATACGAGTCGAGTTGATTGCTTTAACTGCAGCAATACCGTTACGCTCGATACATGGTACTTGTACTTGGCCAGCAACTGGGTCACATGTTAGACCTAGGTTGTGCTCCATGCCGATTTCTGCAGCCATACATACTTGCTCAGGGCTACCACCCATAAGCTCAGCAAGACCAGCAGCAGCCATAGAGCATGCCACACCAACTTCACCCTGACAGCCAACTTCAGCACCAGAGATTGAAGCGTTACGCTTGTAAAGACCACCGATCGCGCCAGAAGCTGCGAAGTAACGGATGTAATCTTTCTCTGTCACTGTTTGGATGAACTTATCGTAGTAAGCCAATACAGCAGGGATGATGCCACATGCGCCGTTTGTTGGTGCCGTAACTACACGGCCGCCAGCTGCATTTTCTTCGTTTACTGCGAAAGCAAACATGTTTACCCAGTCAACAACCGACATTGGATCATTGGTTGTTTTTTCTGAAGTCATTAGCTGTTGGCGAAGTGCTGCTGCACGGCGAGGAACACGTAGTGGACCAGGCAGGATACCTTCAGTATTCATACCGCGATCCATACACTCACGCATAGTTTTCCAGATGTTAGCGAAGTAAGTGCGAGACTCTTCGTCTGAGTGGAAAGCCGCTTGGTTTTTCATAACCAATGTACTGATAGAAAGGCCGCTTTCTTTACACTGATTAACCAGCTCTTCAGCTGTTGTGAATTCGTAAGGTGCTTTGATTGGGTTTTCTTCTTCTTTGCCGAAGTTCTCTTCGTCAACGATGAAACCGCCACCAATGGAGTAGTATGTTTTTGAGTATGCTACTTCGTCATCAACCCAAGCATGAATGCTCATGCCATTCTCGTGCAGAGAAAGGTTGCTAGTGTGGAAGTTCATTCCACCATCGCGTGGGAATGAAACAGTATGACAGTGCATACCAACAGGTAGACGTTCAGTTTCTTCTACGCGAGCAATGAAGCCAGCAATAGAGTCGATATCAACACGCTCAGGAGTATTGCCAGCAAGACCCATGATGATTGCGATATCTGTGTGGTGACCTTTCCCTGTCAGTGATAGTGATCCATATACGTCCACGGTGATTTTAGTGATGTCGCGCAATTTTCCCATTGAACGTAGGTCATCAATAAATTCTTTACCCGCTTTCATTGGTCCAACTGTGTGTGAGCTCGATGGACCAACACCGATTTTATAGATATCAAATACACTAATCATAGCGATTACCTCAAAAAGAGAGCCTCCCACGTCGAGTAGGGAGGCTCATTTATTATCATTATATTTTTTGTCTAATCTCGCGATATAAGATGGATGTCATCTTATAAAAAGTAGCGGAGATTAAAGAGCGCCGTAGATTACAGAACTAATAGCCGCTAGACCACATAAAGCTGTAAAGATCTGCACAGGTGCTGAAGTTTTGTACTTAGCCATTGCTGGTACTTTTTGCATCGCGAATACAGGCATTAGGAACAGGATAGCTGCAATCATTGGAGCACCCATTGTTTCAATCATACCTAGGATGCTTGGGTTAACTACCGCAACAATCCAAGTTGTAACAACGATGAATGCTAGAGATGCTTTCTCAATCGTGCTGATTGAAGAACCAGAGCGAGACTTGATTAGGCCAACAAGACCTTCGTGAGCACCTAGGAAGTGACCGAAGTAGCTAGAAGTAATCGCTGCAAACGCTACAAGAGGACCCATGTAAGAGATAAGTGGAGACTCGTGAACATTAGCTAGGTAAGAAAGAACAGAGATGTTTTGTGCTTGTGCTGTTGCTAGTTGCTCTGGAGATAGAGAAAGCACTACAGAGAATACGAAGAACATTACAAAACCCATCAGCATCATTGCTGCGCCGCCAGTGATCGCGTCAGTTTTCTTAACTGCGTCTTCACCGTATACACGACGTTGCTCTTTAGAGAACTGTGAAATGATTGGGCTGTGGTTGAAAGAGAACACGATGATTGGAATCGCAAGCCAGATAATAGAAGGCATTGCTGACCATTCTGGGCTTGTTTCCATCATTGAAGTGTTCCAATCAGGAACTAGGTAGAAAGATAACGCTAGTAAGATGAATACTAGTGGGTAAACCATCGCTGAAGTTGCTTTAAGCATCAACTCTTTACCGAATACAACACCCGCTGTCATAGCAAGGATAAGTGCACCAGAAAGAAGAGGACGTGGAATGGATTCCATACCCATTTGGTTTACTAAGAAAGAGTCAACCGTGTTTGTGATACCAACACCGTAGATAAGAACGATCGGGTAGATAGCGAAGAAGTAAGCAAAAGTAATAATGTTTGCGCCAGTCTTACCGAAATGTTCTTCAACTGTGTCTGTAATATCGGCTTCAGGGTTTTTAGCAGACAGTACGAAACGAGCTAGAGATTTGTGTGCGAACCAAGTCATTGGTGCCGCGATTAGAGCTAGGATAACTAATGGCCAAAAACCACCCGCACCAGCTTTGATTGGAAGAAATAGTACGCCAGCACCAACTGCTGTACCAAATAGTGATAAACACCAGGTAAAATCTTTGTAGTTAAACTTGCTTGAATCTTTAACGGCATTTGCCGAAGAAGTTGTTGTGTTCATGTTAAATTACTCATTTTTTGGGAACAGGAAATAAGTCGGCGCCAATTCTGCAGAATTTTCTTCTGCAAAAAATAGATCTAAATCATGTAATGAAACGGCGTGTCACATGATATGCGAAAAACGAATTTTTGATCACGAAAATAGCGTGCTACATGTGATTTATGTTTATGCCTGGTATTAGTTTTATTTATGCGAAAGGCGGGGTTGTATAGATTTATACCAGGGAAACGTTTGCGTAAAATTGCATTAATAAATCTGTTCCATAGAAAGTCTGGATTTTGTTAACAGAGATTAAACAAAACGTAGTTGCTATGTGATTCGTTGCAGTACGTGTTGCTGCAGCGATTGGATGATTTGCGCCGTAACGCCCCAAATTAGGTGCTCTTGGAAGGGCATCGCAAAAACACGATGCTTGATTTGTTTAAAGTTAACAGTGTGGCTGTGTAACTTGGCTTGGTCTAAAACATAGGTAGCGGGCACCTCAAAAATTGAGGCAACTTCGTTCTCATCAATGATGGCTTCATAGTCAGGATCGACCATGGCAACAATCGGCGTCACAGAAAATTTACTAATAGTACTCAATGCAGGTAATTGCCCAACAATTTTAACTTGATCCGATCGAATTCCCACCTCCTCATGGAGCTCTCTGAGTGCAGTGAATTGCATAGAAGGGTCAGAAAGTTCGTGTTTACCACCAGGAAAGCTGACTTGGCCGGGGTGATGCTTTAAATGAGCCGCTCTTTTAGTAAAAATGACATGTAAACCATCTTCTCTTTCAACTAAACCTACCACCACTGCCGCTTTACGTAATTGCTCGCCACTGATGTGCGAAACACGCTCTACTGACTCAGGATGATAGCCAACGGTAGGGTTAAGTTGGAATTGCTGAAGGAAGTTTTCTTTATTCATATCAAGCCAATATATTGATTATTATGATTTTAAGTATAGACATAACCGTGGGTTGATTACCAATATCGAGTTTTTCTTCATTCACTTTCCCTCTTTTAGTTATCAATTGGGCGTCATGAGAGGCTGTTTACCGATGAATCTCCTCAAAATGACGATTTTTGCTATATTCAATATGTGCATACAGGCGAGTAAGCGTTACCCATGTCATAAAATTGGGTGACGAAACGTAGATTTTTTGTTTAAGAATTTGATAACAATAACTTAGTGGACCATTCTAAAAAGAAATAGAAGAAAAGGTATGAGATGAAAGGAATCATATTCACCGAATTTTTAGAGCTTGTTGAAGACAAGTTTGGGCTAGAGCTTTTGGAAGAAGTTCTAGAAATGTCAGAAGATGAAGGGATCTATACGTCGGTCGGCAGTTACGACCACAAAGACCTTGTCAGGTTGATTATCAACTTGAGTAAGAAAACCGATATTGATGCGGCAAGCTTACAACGCGTGTTTGGGCAGTCTGTATTTAAGAACTTACTGGCCTCATTACCGAATAAAGCGAGCCTTGCTCACAGCAATACCACCTTTCAATTTATTCAGCACGTAGAGCGTTACATTCATGTTGAAGTGAAGAAGCTCTATCCAGATGCTGAGCCACCTGAATTCAGTTTTATCACCACGAACGAAGCACAACTTGTTTTTGACTACAAAAGCGCAAGGTGTATGTCTCATGTTTGCTTAGGGCTTATTGAAGGATGTGCTGAATACCACGGTGAATCTATCGCGGTGGAGATGACGCCACAAAATGATGACCAAAGCGTGGTTAGGTTTAATCTCAAAGTAGAAAAGTAATATGGATCTGGCATCTGCCCTAGAGAAGAAGCTTAAGCGTCAAATCGCGGCAAGGAAAGCGGCTGAAGGATTGTTGGAACAGAAGAGCCTCGAACTGTTCGAGGCTAACCAACAGCTTGAGCTTGCTTTGCGTCAGTTAGAAAAGCGCTCCAACGCGAATATACGCCGCATTGAATTCCAAGAACAAATCGACAACCTGTTGATTGATTTTGGGCGCGCGTTTCTAAGAAATGATCTCGATGATGTCATGTTATCTGAACTAACGACCAACGTGACTAACAGTTACTTAATCGAAGCCAGTCGTTTGATTCTACCTCCCAAGCTCATCCCTCAGTTACAGACCTATGATTATGGCGATGAGACTGTCGAGGTGTTAGAGCAAGACATTCAAGAACCTCATTGGCAAGACAACCTACTGACCGTGCCCTTAGAGGTTGAAAAAGTCATAGTTGGTGCGTTAATCGTCAGAGTCAGATTGTTAGACCAAGACTACGAGTTTATCCAAAGCCAACTGTTGTTGGTCACGGACCTTATCTGCAGTGCCTTAACCCATCAACTAGCAATCAACCGAAATATTGAATCACGTAAACGAGCGGAAGAGTCCGAAAGGGCAACTCGTGATTTTGTGGCGATGATTAACCATGAGTTAAGAACTCCACTTAATGGCTTACTAGGCAGTGCCGAGTTGATCAGTGATACCGAACTGAATAGCTCTCAGCGTGAGATAGTGAACAACCTGAGCCAATCTGGAGAGTTTCTCCGAACCATCATTAATGATCTATTGGATTACAGCAAAATTAACGCAGGGATGTTAGAGCTTATTCCAAAGAAATTTGCCCTGAATGACTTGCGAAACACGATTGATAGTATTTTCGTCAATCGAGCAATCGAGAAGCAGCTTGAATTTAATATCAGTGTTGCGTCAAATGTTCCCTCCCATTTCCAAGGTGATTTAGAGCGCATCACTCAGCTGTTTGTGAACTTAATCGGTAATGCGATTAAATTTACAGAAGAAGGACATGTGAATGTCGATATCGAATGGGACAAAAACCAATTTGTTTTCTCTGTAGAAGATACTGGAGTCGGAATTGCTGAATCAGCACATAAGACGCTGTTTGAACCTTTCACACAAGCTGACAACTCAAGTAGCCGAAATTATGAGGGCACTGGGCTTGGCTTAGCGATTTGTCGCAAGCTGGTGGCTTTGATGAATGGCGTGATTGGGGTGACCAGTGTTGTTGGCTCAGGCACTACGTTTACCATCTCGATTCCTCTTCAGGTTGTCGATGTACCAGCAGAGAGTGATAGTGTCGCCAGAGGCTTTGAATCTGAAGTCGAATTGTCACTGCTTAAAGTGCTGGTGGTTGATGATATTAAGATGAACCAGATCATCATCCAACAAATGTTACGTAAACATGAGATTGAACCTGCTACCGCGAGCAATGGTGTAGAAGCTTTTGAGCTTGCTTCAGATAATGAATACGACATTGTTTTCATGGATTGCAGAATGCCTGTTATGGACGGGTTTGAAGCAACAGAGAAGCTAAGAGAGAAGGGTTACGTTAAATCTATTGTGGCACTCACCGCCGGAACGACGCTGGAAGAGCGAGAACGTTGTATTCAGTGCGGAATGGATGACATTTTGAGTAAGCCTTACACAGCCAACGATCTTAAAGAAATGCTCAAGAAGTGGGGTGTCTCAGCGGTGAAGGTCGCTTAAACACGCGAATAAAGCGTTGTGAGTTATGTACTCTAACTTACAGACTAAAAAACCGAAGTGATCTTACGATCCTTCGGTTTCTTTTTATATCGAACTTTTGCTAGCCGTTAAGCTACGGAACTCGTCATTAAGTCGCGGAACTCGCAGTTAATGACACTAGGTTTAGCAATCTTCAAGTACCGGTAGAATTCGACTCAGCTTATCCAGTGTTTCTTGGTATTCAGAAGCACAATCACTATCAAATACCACACCACCGCCAGCCCAAGCATAAAGCGTGTTGTTCTCGGCGACTAATGTACGAATGGTAATACTGGTATCCATTCTGCCATTTCGGCTGATGTAGCCAATACTGCCGCAGTACGCTGAACGTCGATGCGGTTCTAACTCTTCAATGACCTGCATCGCGCGAACTTTTGGTGCGCCAGTAATCGAGCCTCCAGGGAAACAGGCTCTCAGAAGGTCAGTTGCAGAGTATTGGTCATCAAGGTCCGCTCGTATCGTGCTCACTAAGTGGTGCACGGCAGGGAAGCTTTCAATATCGAAGAGCTTTGGTACATGCACTGTGCCCGGTTTTGCTACTCGGCCAATGTCATTACGAAGTAGGTCGACGATCATCAAGTTTTCCGCCTGATCTTTATCGGCGCTTGCTAGGTCTTGCGCGTTGGCATTATCAATCATCGGGTCCTCAGAACGAGGTCGTGTGCCTTTGATTGGCTTGGTTTCAATGACGTTGTCTTTGAGTTCTAAGAAACGCTCTGGCGAAACACTGATGATTGCGCAGTCGGCCAAACGGATAAAACCCGAAAAGGGCGCTGAGTTGTACTGTTCTAACTTGTCATAAGCCAGCCATTCACTACCTTGGTATTGGGCATTGAAGCGCTGAGCTAAGTTAATCTGATAGCAGTCCCCGGATAACAGGTACTCTTGAACACTATCGAACTTAGTGGCGTAGCTCTCTTCGCTCATATTGGATTGCCACGGTGTGGTTAACCCAAAGGGCGCATGTGATAGGTGTGATTGAGCCATCTGCTGCATTAGCCAATCATGATGTTCATCGATATTGCTACCGACAATACACGCCGTTTTCAATTGGTGGTCAACGATAACAGCCCATTCATACAAGCCAACTGCCATGTCAGGTGCTTCAATATCACGCTTTGCGAGTGATGGAAGTGTCTCGACTCTGCGCCCTAAATCATAGCTAAAATAGCCTAAAGCGCCGCCAACGAATGGCAACTGAGTGTGCTCTTTAGTCGCAGGCAATAATTGTTGCTGATATTGGTCGAGTAGTTCGAAAGGATCAGAGTCTGAAACCTCGCACGTCTCATTAACATTAACGGTCGTTTCTGCACCGATTGTCTCGAAGGTGGCGATGGGTTGAGCAACTAAAATATCGTATCGACTATCAACGTGGCTTTCTGAAGCGGAGCGTAATAGCATTGCCCACGGCAGGTTTTCAATATGGGAAAACAGCTGTTTAGCTAAAGTTGATTGATATTCAAGCGGCTTGATTTGGATAGAGCGAAATTCGTTGTTATTCATTTGTTTAATTTGTGACAAAGAGTTCGATCACTGCATGGCGTGTGAGAGGAAGCAAGAGTATCATAAATTGAAAATAAAATGGGTTCTTGATTAGAACGGAGTAATCCAAGTGGTTTAGTTTAAAGCTATGCAAGCGATTGCTAAAGCAACTAAATACAGCTCAACACAATAAAAAGCTAAACCACCTAATTCGATTTGGCACATATAGTCAAACTGTGAACCCACATGGAACCAGAACAATAAAGAGGCATGCAATGACGGTTATTCGTAAGCAAGATGTGATCAGCAGTGTCGCTGACGCACTTCAGTACATTTCTTATTATCACCCTTTAGACTTTGTCCAAGCCCTAGAAAAAGCGTACGAGAAAGAAGAGAGTCAAGCAGCTAAAGATGCGATCGCTCAGATTCTTATCAACTCGCGCATGTCTGCGGAAGGCCATCGTCCAATTTGTCAGGATACGGGTATTGTTACTTGTTTCGTGAACATCGGTATGGATGTTAGGTGGGAAACGGATCAAACAGTACAACAGATGGTTGATGAAGGCGTTCGTCAAGCTTACAACAACCCAGATAACCCATTGCGTGCATCTGTCCTAATGGACCCTGCAGGTAAGCGTATTAATACCAAAGACAACACACCAGCGGTTGTCCACGTTAATATGGTTCCAGGCAACAAAGTTGAAATTCAAATCGCGGCTAAGGGCGGCGGTTCTGAGAACAAAACCAAGATGGTTATGCTGAACCCTTCTGATGATATTGCAGAATGGGTAGAGAAGACGCTGCCAACAATGGGTGCAGGCTGGTGTCCACCGGGTATGCTAGGTATAGGCATCGGCGGTACGGCTGAGAAAGCAGCTGTGCTAGCGAAAGAATCTTTGATGGAACACATCGATATCCAAGAGCTTATCGAGAAAGGTCCTGAGAACGCAGAAGAAGAGCTTCGTTTAGACATCTTCAACCGTGTAAACAAGCTTGGCATTGGTGCACAAGGTCTTGGCGGTCTCACTACTGTGGTTGATGTAAAAATCAAAACAGCACCAACTCATGCTGCTTCTAAGCCTGTATGTTTGATCCCGAACTGTGCAGCAACGCGTCACGTTCACTTCACACTAGATGGCAGCGGCCCAGCAGAGCTAACGCCACCTAAGTTAGAAGAGTGGCCAGACATCACTTGGGAAGCGGGCGAAAATACACGTCGTGTTAACCTTGATGAAGTGACTAAAGAAGACGTACAAGAGTGGAAGACCGGCGAAACGGTTCTTCTGTCAGGTAAGATCTTAACCGGTCGTGATGCTGCTCATAAACGTATTCAAGGCATGCTAGAAAGCGGCGAAGGCTTACCAGACGGCGTTGATTTCAAAGGCAAGTTCATTTACTACGTGGGTCCTGTTGATGCTGTAGGTGATGAAGCGGTAGGTCCTGCGGGCCCAACGACTTCAACACGTATGGATAAGTTCACTGACATGATGCTGAACGAAACTGGCATTATGGGCATGATCGGTAAAGCGGAACGTGGCCCTGCAACGGTTGAATCAATCAAAGAGCACAAAGCGGTTTACCTAATGGCGGTTGGTGGTGCAGCTTATTTAGTCGCAAAAGCAATTAAAAAAGCACGCGTTGTTGCGTTTGAAGATCTCGGTATGGAAGCGATTTACGAGTTTGAAGTTGAAGATATGCCTGTAACGGTAGCGGTTGACTCTAGCGGCGTGAACGCACACCAGATCGGCCCTGACACGTGGAAAGTGAAGATTGCTGAAGCTGAGAAAGCGTAATTAATCGACGCCAAAAAATCGTAATTGTCGCTAACTTCAGCGTTTGAATTGCAATTTTTGACAGAAAGTTAAAGACAAAAGTGCAGCATTATCTGCACTTTTGTCTTATTATCAATGATATAGTGATAAACACATAGTTTGATATAAGAACATAGGAGAGAGGAATGCCTCGTTTTATTCAGATCCTACAGATTATCTTGGCAGTGGTGATTGGTGCTTTTGTTGGCTACGACCTGATCTTGAAAGGGATCAGTATCTTTGATAATAAATACGTGACGATTACATGTGCGCTTTGGCTAATTGCAGAGATTGCACTGTTTGTTATCTACAAGTTGATTGAAGACGATTAGACGTCGGATATCGTGCAAAAATTCTAAAGCCCCTGATTATGAATGTAGTCAGGGGCTTTTATTCATCTAGCATTAAGAATGTGTATTGCATACTCATCAACATAAGCAAAAGCATACAAACTATCCCAACGGGGAAAGAACATAGGCTTGCCTTTCTATTATCATAACCAGCTAGCCTAACTATCACGGAGTCGTTCAAATGAAACACCTAACTCAAGAAATGAGTGACTTTATAAGCAGAGGAACGGATTCTCATATTCGAGTAGCGGTCACGGGGCTCTCTCGTGCGGGTAAGACAGCATTCATTACTTCGCTGGTTAATCAGCTTCTTCATACGTCTACCCACAAAAACTTGCCACTGCTTGCATCGGCGAGAGATGGAAGAATTATTGGCGCAAAGCGTATCCCGCAACACAACATGATGATTCCACGCTTCTCTTATGATGAAGCGATGGAGTCGTTGAATGCACAGCCACCAGAATGGCCAGTGCCAACGCGTGATGTCAGTGAGATTCGTCTAGCAATCAAATATAAGCCTGCGAAGGGCGCGAAAAAGCTACTGAGTAAAAACAGCACCCTTTATCTCGATATTGTCGATTATCCAGGTGAATGGCTGCTTGATTTGCCGTTACTGGATATGGACTTCGATACCTGGAGCCAATCTCAGTTTGCCGCATTGAAAGGCGACAGAGAAACTTACTCGCAACAGTGGAACGTAATGCGTGGTGATATCGATTTGCTAACAGAAGCGGACGAAAAGAAACTGGTCGCGATTGCCGATAGCTACACTCAGTACCTTCATACTTGTAAAAGTAACGGGCTGCATTGGGTACAACCGGGTCGATTCGTATTACCCGGTGAGCTTGAAGGCGCGCCTGTGTTGCAATTCTTCCCGTGCATCGCACCTGAGGGTAAGTTCTCAAAAACAAGTAACTATGCGGTACTTAAAGCGCGTTATGAAGAGTATCAACAGAAGGTCGTCAAAGCGTTCTACAAGAATCACTTCGCGACGTTCGACAGACAAATCGTGTTGGTGGATTGCTTACAGCCACTTAATGCGGGCTATGACTCTTTCATGGATATGCGTGGCGCGTTAGAACAGTTACTTAAGAGCTTTAAGTACGGTCGAAGCAATATCTTAAGACGTTTATTTGCGCCGAAGATCGACAAGATCTTGTTTGCAGCTACCAAGGCTGACCACGTGACACCGGATCAACATCCGAACTTGGTGTCACTGTTACAACAGATGGTACATCCGGCTTGGCAGCAGGCGGCGTTTGAACACATCGACATGAGTTGTATGAGTATCGCGTCTATTCAAGCGACCAGCGCGGGTTATATCTCGTCTGGCTCAGACAATGTTCCGGCGTTGCAAGGTGTGACTTTGGATAATGTCCCTCAAACCATGTATCCGGGAGAGGTGCCGCGTAAGTTGCCCAACAAACAGTATTGGGAAACCAACCAGTTTGATTTCACGAGCTTTAGACCGATGGAGCAACATTCCGATGAGCCTTGCCAACATCTAAGAGTCGACAAGGTTTTAGAGTATCTCATTGGCGACAAGTTGAAGTAATTGAGGCAATCAAAATGAGTGAATTAAAAACAAAGCAGGTCTTTAATGAACCGTTGAAGACCTCTTTTGATGAGCAAGACAAGAGTGACGTTGGCCCGGATTTAGGCGCTCAACAACTGTTCACAGAGCAAGAGAAATTTGTCCCTGTCGCACCGCAAGTGAAAGCTGATCTTGATGGTGAAGCTGAGCAGCAATTGGAACAAGTGATTCGACCGAGCAAAAAGAAGAAGTGGTTTGGAACGGGTTTATTGGTCGCTTTCTCTGGCCTAGTTGGATGGCAGGCAATTGATTCGGTCATTACCGCGATTCAATCGGCTGACTGGCTGGCGTTAGGTTGGGCAGGCTTCATTGCTGCCATTGCTTCATTGGGTTTAGGCGCAATAGGCAAAGAGCTGTGGAAACTGCGTTCACTTAAAGATCACTTTAGTGTGCAAGAGCAGAGTGAAGAGCTACTCCAAAGTCAAAGTGTCGGCAAGGGCAAAGCGTTCTGTGAAAACATCGCCAAGCAAGGCGGCATTATCGCTGAGTCTCCTTCGTACGATAAGTGGCGAAACAGCATTAACCCTGCACACAGTGATGCAGAAGTGTTGGATATGTACGATGCGTTAGTCGTGAGTCAACAAGACAAAGTAGCGACTCAAATCGTCACTAAGTTTTCGACCGAATCGGCGGCTTTGGTCGCGGTGAGTCCATTGGCGGCGGCTGATATGTTGTTGGTGGCTTGGCGAAATTTCACCATGATAGACAAGCTTGCTGATGTGTATGGCATTGAGCTTGGCTACTGGTCTCGCATTAAGCTATTTAAACTGGTGTTAATCAACATGGCAGCAGCGGGAGCCAGTGAACTCGCAATTGATGCAAGTATGGATCTCGTCTCGATGGATCTTGCAGGCAAAGTCTCAGCTCGAGCAGGGCAGGGGCTAGGTGTCGGTATCCTTACTGCAAGACTGGGCTTAAAAGCCATGACATTGCTGCGTCCTATGCCTTGGCATAACGAACGAAAAGTAAAACTGGCAGGCCTCCGCAAAGCCGTCCTATCTGAAATAAAGCGTATCACTCTCAAATAACAATACCGCACCCACAAAATGGGTGCGGTTTATTTAAATTGTTCTTTTGGCAGAGACTAAAAATGCATGATGAGCTGAGCAGAAGCCCCGTAGTTATTATCTTTGCCTGCTTGTGCCGCTAAATCGAATCCAAAGATACCGAATGGTTTAAAGCCTAAGCCTACAGTGGCTAGGTCATCTGCATAGTTAGTTAAACTATGCATGTAGCCTAAACGAAGTTGAGCCCAACTGAATGCATCAAGCTCAGCGCCCACTTTTGCATACTGAGTTTTGTAGTCGTACTCTTTAAAGTGCTTGACGGCGTTTAAATCAATATCCGCTGTAAGGTTGTACCACGATTTATCATAGGAAATACCTAATACATATTCTGGTTCAACAAGTACCGTTGCTTTTTGTCCCATGTGAGTTTTAGTTTTTAGCTTTTGTGACAGGAGGTTCTTAGCAGACAACCCAATAATGGTGTTATCTCCCCATTCATAAGCAGCACCAAAATCTATGTTGAATGCGGATTTTTCTACGTAATCCTCTTCAATATCAAAGTCGTCATCTAAATCATCCAGTGTTTCAACGTAGTTCAGACCATAAATTCGTTGGTATTTGGGTGAAATACCCAACATAAAATCGTGTTCTTGAAAAGTAAATGTATCAGCAAAAGTAAAACCTACATCAACAATTGCTATACCAACCGCTTGACCACTTGAGAGCAGTTCTGAATCTGTAGGGTTATCATTTTGTAAGTCATCATCATTCACATTGAATCTAGCAATGGTGGCTACTTGAGATTTAATGAAGAAGTTGGTGCTCAGGTGTTTATTTGGAATAGCGAATACTGTACCTAGATTAGCTTCTACGTTTAAGTTTCCGTTATCTAGTTGTTTTAAAGCTTTGCGCCATTCCTCTAATAGTTCTTCATTCCCGGGATCAAATTGCAATCGTTCATCAATATCTTGGAAGTGATCCAACTTGTCGATCATGTCATCTGCATCATGAACCCTTGCTCCGAGAACGGGAAGAATTAACCCAAAGTTATCTCCTTCTTTATAACGAGCCGCTAAAGCAGGATTATGAAAACTGGATGTTAGGTAAGAGGCTGACGCAGCTCCAGTGCTGCCCATGCCAACACTTCTTGTATCGAAAGAAGTCATTGCAAAACTAGACGCAGAGAAGGTACTGATTATTGTGAGGAATAGTTTAGAGTATTTCATATTTAAGCCGATGTTTTTATACGGAAGAATATAGGCTATGGGTGATTTGACTTTAGTTCCATAAAATAACCATTTATAAAGTAAGGGGATGTTGCGAGGTGTTACGGTTGGAAATGTTGATAAGTGTGGTGAATGGTTTTAGATCTTTCTAAGGTGTTGATATCTAAAAATTGAATAGATATATGATAACTCTTCTTCTTGACTGAACTCAGAGCTTAATCCACACTACTGTCAACTTATCCTGACACCTATAATAGGACTATTTGTGCGTCTTGAAGTATTGTGTGAAGACAGACTCGGCTTAACGCGTGAGTTGCTCGATATCTTGGCCTCAAAAAGCATTGATTTAAGAGGAATCGAAATTGATGTTAAAGGTATTATTTATCTAAACTGCCCTGATATTGATTTTGATGCTTTTAGTGAACTTATGGCTGAAATTCGCCGAATTTCAGGTGTGAAGGATGTACGTAAAATCCAATTTATGCCAAGCGAAAGGCATAACACAGAGCTGATTGCTCTGCTGGCAAACCTACCTGATCCTGTGATTGCGATTGACCTTAAAGGCTCAGTCGATATGGCTAACCACGCTGCATTGAACCTTTTTAATAAGCAAGAAGACGCAGTCATCGGTGAACCGCTAGCGACGTTTGTTCCTAGCTTTAACTTTGCTCGCTGGATCGAAGGCGATGTAACGCGTCATCGTGAAGTTGTCGTGTTAGATGGTTTAGATTTCTCTATTGAGATCCTGCCGATTTACCTTGGTGGTGATGTCAACGAAGCGGTACTGGCAAGCGCAGTAATGACGATTCGCTCTTGTAATCAAGAGATGAACTCGCCAGATTCAATCCCAGAACAGAACAACCTGGGTTTTGAACACTTTGTTGGTGTCTCTAATCGCCATAAAGCCTTGATCAGCCAAGCTAGGAAATTGGCTATGCTGGATCAGCCTCTATTAATTGAAGGCGATACAGGTACGGGTAAAGAGATGCTGGCGAAAGCGTGTCATAACCGTTCAAATCGATCGTCTTTCCCATTCTTGATTCTAAGCTGTGCATCGATGCCTGATGACGTAGCGGAAACGGAATTGTTTGGTCATGCGCCGGGTTCATTCAACCATGAGCAAGGTCATAAAGGTATTTTCGAACAAGCGAATGGCGGTACCGTATTTTTAGATGAAATTGGCGAGATGAGCCCGCATCTTCAAATCAAGCTGCTGCGTTTCCTACAAGATGGTTCATTCCGTCGTGTTGGTGAAGAAGAAGAGATGCACGCGGATGTTCGTATTATTGCATCAACGCGCCACCGTCTTTCTGAATTAGCCGACTCGGGTTCGTTCCGTGAAGATTTGTTTTACCGCTTGAATGTACTGACTCTGTCTATCCCTGCATTGCGTGAACGCTCAAACGACGTAGCGCCACTGTTGGAACTGTTCGTTGCAAAGTACGCGCAGCAGTTAGGTATGTTAAAACCAAAACTGACTCAAGAGTTAGTCGACCAGCTTGGTAATTACCAATGGCCGGGCAACATTCGTCAGTTAGACAACATGGTTCTACGCGCACTAACAGAGTTGGATTCAGACACGCTAACGGTTGAGCAATTCCACTTGCCACAGCTTGAAACAATGACGGCTGGAATGGCGAACCTGAGCTTAGACGGCTCGCTCGATGAGATCATGAAAGACTATGAATCTCAGCTTCTAGAGAAGCTTTATCAGTCTTTCCCATCAAGCCGTAAGCTAGCAAAACGTTTGAATGTTTCTCATACCTCAATTGCGAATAAGCTTCGTGATTACGGTATCAGAAAGAACTGATCGAATAAGAACAAGATTATGGAAGATTTGAGCACACCAGAGCGCATTTATAAGCATGATGGTAATCTGATTCTACGCACGGCTGAAATCGATGATGCTGGCATGATCAGCGAGTACTTTCAGGTTAACAGAGAGTATCTGAAACCTTGGGAACCGATTCGCGAAGACGCGTTCTTTGATAGAGCGAGTTGGGCGCAGCGACTGATCAAGTTAAACGAGCTTCATAAAATGGGGCTAGGCTATTACTGTTTACTGATTAACGCTGACTCTAATGAAATGTTAGGCACCATATCGTTCAGTAATTTGTCTCGTTTCCCGTTCTACGCTTGTAATGTCGGTTACTCATTGGCGCAAAGTGCACAGGGCCACGGTTACATGCGCAGAGGTTTGAACATGGCCAAAGACTACATGTTTGATGTGCAGAACATGCACCGCTTAATGGCGGGCTACATGCCTCACAACGAACGCAGTGCTGGCGTATTAGAACATCTTGGTTTTGTCCGAGAAGGTTTTGCTAAAGACTACCTACAGATTAACGGTAAATGGGAAGACCATATACTGACGGCATTAGTTAACCCAAACTGGGAAGATAGACGCGCTGTATAGAGATCAATAGTCATTAGGCGTAAGTACCAATTAAGCGTAAATACAGATTTAGAGGCAGTGACGACATAGATAAAATGAAACCGTCACTGCATCAAAAAGAACAGATAGGCATGGTAAATCCATCAGCCTGAGAAGATATTTGAGGAATTTTGATGTCATACACAACTTTGGACGAATACCAAAGAAAATGGATTTTCACACACCAGTCAATGCCGCTGCCGGCAGAGGACTTGGAAAAGATTAAGCCAATGACACAGGCGAGAGCTTCTCAGTTCTGGAAAGAGAACGTGAGCCCTCAAAGCCCAGACGCAGAACGACTGAGCTCGCAAGACTGGCCAAGCAAAGCATCGAACTGGAATGAAGAGATCAGCTGGATGGCGCATTGGGAAGCGGATGAGCCTGAAATGCCAGAAGAGATTCTTAACTTTATTGATTGGCAAGATGACGTAACTGTTTATTTTTGTTATGAAAAGTACAATGTTCTTGAAACCAAATGGGCGATTTTCAAGAAGCATTGGAAGAACTTTTTGTTCTACGATGATGGCCCGATTTTAATCGGTCGTCGTCGTTCAGAAGCCCTTTGGTTTGCTACCAATGGCAAGGTGAAAATCGGTAACCGTGCTTAATCTCGGTGTGATTTAATCGAGTGAGTGTTGGTGTTTCGATCAACAGATAGAAAAACAAAAAGCGAGCATCGAGCTCGCTTTTTTTGTGCCTAATGATCTTCGAAGATCATGGGGAAAGACCCACTATTTGAGCCCAACTAAAGGTGACCATATCCACTTATTTAAAGCGAGTGAATTACGAAATTGAGATCGCTATCTCATTGGGTTAGTTGAAGTTTCATGGGGTTGAGCTATCTTTATATTACTGCCTTAGTGGAGGTGAAGTATTATGATTTGGGATACTCTCGAACGTGTAAATAAACTTCGCAAGGAAGCAATGGAGGATCCAGAGTTTTTGGATTCAGCAAAAATGCATGAGGAATGGCTTTTAAGCGAAACTCATAATCAATCGAACAAAGGAGCAAAAGAGAATAAACCGAAAAAACTATCTGACATTTATGAAAATACGGATTTTCCTATCAACCCAACTGGAACCAAACATTAACAATGATGAACTGCAACACGGCTAAGGCTCTTAACCAAAAAGCTATAAGTCGATTACACATACCAGCCTTAAGCCACCAATAAAAAAGCCACTTTCAACGAATCGAAAGTGGCTTTTTCTTTTCTTGCTAGCTTCTTTACCATTAGCAACGAAAGCTAATCGTTTTCAAACCTAGTTATTGATTAGGCTTAATCCGCTTGGTAACGCATCACCAAACACACGCTTAGATTCACTCTCAGAAAGCTCAGTCACTTCACTCACTAGTGTTAACCATGAGTCAGGTACCTTGCTTTGCTTAAGCTTCTCAATCACTTGATTGCGATAGTCGTCAGAGATATCAAACTGACGGTCACCGGTTTTTCGACAAATCATCACCGCTGCGAAGGCGATCATCTGCTCTTTCTGCCAGTTCTGTTCAAGCAGTTTTGGTAACCACTGTTCAGCTTGCTCTCTAGGAATTACGCTGTGTTGGCTGCCATACAAAGGCGTTCTTGATGCTAATCGTCCTAGCGCCCACCAGTGAGCCTGTTCAAATTGGTTATGGTTGATCGCTTTGCTTAAGAACCAACTTGCCAGCAGCACTTTGTCTTCAACCTCAAGTTGCTCAAGTGACGCCGCTAAACGGACCATGGCTTCATAACCATTATCTTGCGCATCTTTGGCTGTCTTAGGGTTCTTCATTGCACCTGGGTGAAGGTATTTAGCGATGTCAGCCAAGATACTCTCTTGCTGCTCTTGGTTTAGCCCACCAGCGACACGACGCCAGAATACCCACCAGTCTGTCCAGCCTTGGTGGTTCTTGAACTGAATGTTCTGTTGGTAAAGGCCCCAAATCTGTTCGATACGCCATGAGTCAGTCGGATCGCCAAAGCCAGGACGTAGCGAGTATCCCGCCAAACGTAGCCAGTTCTTCTCGTGTGCTTCTGAGCGGCGACGACGTTTACGACCTAATGAGAAGGTATCAAATAGATGACGAAGGGTCGTGAAGTCCCATTCATCGCGTTTACCTAGTCGCTTCTCAAGATCTTTCGATAGTGTTTTGATCTCTTTCGATTCAGCACTCTTCTTGTTGCCGCTGTACAGGCGAGAAATCAACTCCTTACACTCTTCCAATCTTGGGTGAAGCGCGGAGGTATCAGATTCATCGCCTTGCTTGTTTCTTACTTCAAACTCAAGCAACCAACGCTTAGAGTCATCTTCTATACTCACACACTCCATTTTCAATGTGCCGACTTCGGTTAACTGACAAGCGAGCAGTACTTCAACACGCTCTTTTTGGTTGGCTTGAAGTTCTGCAGTACCTGAGCCTTCCAGCGTAGAAATATACGGTGGGAGAGGGGAGAACAAGTCGGCATCCACATTGACCATCACACCGTTTTGAATGGCGGTGTCATGAGCAATTTGATCGTGTGTTGAAGTCAGAAGATTAAATCGTACTGGCTCACCTAAAGTCAGCGAGAAACGACGGCTGTTCAAGCGTACCTCTTGGCCTTCTTCGGTTCCTTTGGCAAGCAGACAAAGCGCTTTACCCATCTTGTTTTTCTCTTGCAGATGCAAGAAGTAAGAACGGGCAGCACCGCCACCGATTTTCAGCTGTGCACCGCGGCGTGCTTTACCAAAGGCAACCGCGCCAAGGGCAACAGACCAATCTGGATGAGGGTTATCAAGCACTGTGATAGGAGAACCGTTCCAGTTGCCCAGTAGCTGAGTAATTCGCTCTGTCACCAGTTCACTGTTAAACACACCACCATTGAGCAGCACGCCAACTGGAATTGCAGGTTTGGTGTCATCGAACTCAATAGAGTCTGAGTTTTCCAATGCGGCTTTAGACACTTGTTGGTGCGTTGCTAGGAATTCTGCAACGTGCTTACTCACCGCAGGGTCAGCCACGTAAGGCAGACCAAACTCAACCACAGCACTGCGGCGTTTGTCGGGTGTTTCAGTAAACTCAGAAAGCGGGAAGAAACCTTCCAATGCGATTTGATGGACTTCTTGTTTAGTTAAACCAATACTCTTAGTACCGCCAAGCAGTTTTGAACCGCTGCCCAGCATGGTGATCTTTACATCATCGGGCGCATTGGCAGAAAGCAGGCTCTCTTTTGCGGCGCGAGTCTGTTGAATTAGTTTGGTTAGGCTAGAGGCATTGAGCTTTTTGTTTTGATTGAAGCGTTGCTCAGCGAGGTGAGCAAGCGCTAAATCGAGGTTGTCACCACCGAGCATCAAGTGTTCACCAACACCAATACGGTCGAGTGCGAGCTCGTTATTACCGTCGCTGTTCGCATCGAATTTGGCGTCAATTAAGCTTAAATCGGTGGTACCACCTCCAACATCACACACTAGAATCAGTGGGATTTGTTGAAGTTCATCTGCTGCGGTTTGTTGGTGACGGGCATACCAGTCATAACAAACGGCTTGCGGCTCTTCGAGTAATAGAATCTTACCTAAGCCCGCCAGTTCTGCGGCTTCGAGTGTTAGCTTACGTGCTGTCTCATCGAAGGAAGCAGGAACGGTAACCACAACATCTTGGTCTTCCAGCTTGTTGCTCGGGTTACGGTAGTTCCATGCTTGGCGAATGTGGTTGAGGTAGCTTGCACTCGCCACAACTGGCGAGACTTTATCGACATCAGCTGCGCCAGCCCAAGGCAGAATGTCGGAGTTACGATCAACCGCTTGGTGTGATAGCCAACTCTTAGCACTCGATACTTGGCGGCCTTCAACCTTAGCGCCTAATTCACGAGCCCATTCACCGACGATAACGTTCTTAATATCGCCTTCAACGGGGCTTGGTTCCCACGGCATCGTCAGGTCAGAAGGGGAGATTTGACCTTGTGCTGGGTGGTAACGAAAGGATGGAAGTAGGGGCTTGCGAACCACTTCACCGGGGCCGATGAGTTGGTCAATATCGAAAAGAGAAACGGGAGCATGTTGTAGGTCGTCGTTGATTTCACAGTAAGCGACAACCGTATTGGTTGTACCTAAGTCAATGCCGACTAAAAAACGAGGAGTTGCCATACAAAACCTTATTCTGCCAAAGTGATGACCAGTTAATGGATAATCTTGGTCTTATTATTGTCTTTGGAATGCTTTTAATACAGGGCTAGGGAATCGCATTGATAAAGTAACGGCACCCGTTAAGGTGCCGTTGATTCATTATGCTTGTTCGTTTGAGTCGTTATTCGAGTCTTCACGAACATCGAACTCAACGTGCCACTTCTGACCGTTGTCAGTAGCAATCGCTTCTAGGTGTAAGGTGCCTAGCTCAGTAACGCGAGAAGCCAAAGTCACTGGAACCACTTCACCTTCGCGACGGCCTTCAGAAACAGGTAGCGTCACTTGGATTTCAGGAAGCTCATCAAGCTCTTCAGGCGCCCAGTGATCAAGGTGCGTACCCGCTTCATCTTCACGACGAATGGTTGAACCGAAGAACTGGAAGTGTACTGGCTGACCAATCACTAGACCGAATTCTTGGCTAGGTACTTGTACGCTTGAACCTTCTTCCATACCAAATGGTGCAACACACAAAGCTTCCATCGGAGGAGCCATACCTGGGATAGCTGGCATCGCGCTTTCAATTCCTACGTAGTAAGAAGAAGCGATACCACCGCGGATACGAACGCCTTGGCCACGACGAACTGCGCCGTAGTATGAAGCGCCACTTGCAACCGCTAGGTCTAAATCTAAACCTGAAAGCTGTTTTGCGAACTCTTCGTCAGCATTGATCAACCATTCGTTGATCGTATCTGAAAGACGATCAGCAAGTAGGTTCGATTTTAGAACACCACCATTGAACAGGATTGCTGTTGGCTTGATGAAGTCTGCCGCTGGCGCTTCTGACCCTTGCGTACCGGGCATACCGGGCATGTTTGCAAACGGGTTGAAATCTTGCTGAGCCGTTTCGCTATTTCCAGAAAGCGCGTTCGCTTGCTTAGAAAGGAATGCGGCAATGTGACGAGTAATACCTGCGTCTTGAGCGTAAGGCAGACCCATTTGAGTCAGTGCGCCACGCGTCTTTTGTACAGGGTGCTCAGTTACAGCAACTTTAGGGAAGAAGCCGTCCACTAATGTTTGTTGAACTTCTTGCTGAGTCAGTTCTGTTTTCAGTGTTGCGCCAAGCAGTTTAGAACCACGGCTTGGAACAACGATAGGCACAGATTGCAGTTCAGCATCGTTAAGCAGTGCTTCTTTCGCATCACGACATGCGTGAGTCATTGCTTGAACCTGCCAAGGAGCCAGTTCTTTGCCTTCTTGCGCCAGTTTCATCTTCAAGCGGTAAGCCAGTGCTAAGTCCATGTTGTCGCCGCCAAGTAGGATATGTTCACCTACTGCGATACGGTTCAGGCTTAGGTTGCCGTCATCTTGTGTTACTTCAACTAACGAAAGGTCGGTTGTACCACCACCGATATCGACAACAAGAACGATGTCACCAACGTTAACTTCATCACGCCATGTGTCGTTGCTGTTATCAATCCAGCTGTACAGAGCCGCTTGTGGCTCTTCAAGAAGCGTTAGGTGAGCGAAACCAACATTACGTGCAGCTTCTGCTGTTAGGTCACGAGCCGCAGGATCAAACGAAGCTGGAACCGTGATCGTTACATCTTGGTCTGCCAGTTTGTGTTCTGGGTTTGCGTGGTTCCATGCGTCTTTAAGATGCTCAAGGTACAATTCAGTTGTCTTAAGCGGAGATACTTTTTCAACTTCTTCAGGGCTGCCTGCAGGAAGGAAAGCATCGCGACGGTTAACACCACCGTGGCATAACCAAGATTTTGCACTTGCTACCAAACGGATAGGGGTTTTAGAACCAAGGTTACGAGCAATTGCACCCACTAGCGCTTTTGGCTCTGAAGACCAAGGAAGAACGCGAGAGCCCGCATTCATTTCATGTTCGTGCGGTTGGTATAGGAACGAGCCAAGTTGGCTGCGAGTTTCTACTGTACCTGGCGCCGTCAGTTGAGGGATTGGCATCACCTCAACGCGAGCGTCTTCATTGCTTGTGTCTATGTAAGACAAAACGCAATGTGTAGTACCTAAATCGATACCAACACTGAACTTGGGTACCTGGTTTTGCTCTTGAGAAGATGGCTCTTGAGCTGAATGACTTTGGTGTTCCATTATAGCTCTACCTCTGCCGGTGCAATTACAGATGCATCGTAGTTTTCAGCAAGCTTAGGCAGGTTCATATCAGTTGCTTTCCAACCTTTGTGAACCAGTGTGCCGTTGAATGGCGCATTACCCGTTACGTTGCCAGTTAGGCGAATTTCTTGAGGGTTGAAACCTTCAGCAATAGTGATACGTGTTTCTTCATCTTCAGTGCGGATGTGAGACAGCGTTACGTAATCGGCTAATACTTTTTGACCGCCAGTGTGAATAACACGAGCTGCCGCGCCAACTTCTTCATCAGAGAATGATGTTAGGTCTTCTTTTAGGAAGTCAATTAAACGAGCTTCTTGCTGCATGATAGACAGTAGCTGCATTGCAGAATCTGTTGGTGCTGTTGCCAGCTTAGATTCAACTTCTACTACTTTTTCGATCACACGTTCAACTTCAACAACTTTCTCTACTTCGACAATTTTCTCAACTGGCTTTTCAACTTCAACGATCTTTTCTACTGGTTTTTCTACGACTTTCTCGACCACTTTGGTTTTACGAGAAACGGCAATTAGCAGTAGTAAAACGCTTGATGCAGTTAGGCCTGCGTGAAGCATATCAAACGTTTGTGGGATTAGGTTCAAATCAACGATCATAGTGATTTCTCTTTAAAATTGATTTAACGGTATATTCGTCGGTTTAAAGGAATATACAGGTTGGAAAGAAACTCAGTGGCATAAGGCCGAAATGGTCACTTTCAAGCTATAAATATGGGTGGATACTAGCATATTCAAGGCTTAAGGGCTTTATTTAATGTTTTCAATAAACTGGCTTTTTGGTGAGTTAGCTTGAAAGTTAATCGAGATTTGTTGGTTTATTAGCCGTAAATGTCCATGGGTTGTAAATAGTGTTAGTTTTATCCCATTGTGAGAGTCAAAGATAAATAGAGCCTAGCATTCCGGCAGTGTATACTTTCGACTCAAAATAACATCATATGGGAAGCTGTATGCCCCACACTACCGACCCTATAACAGGGTTGAAGAAACGAACTTTGCCGTTAGTTGTCTTTTTTGCCACATTTTTGATGACGGTGTTGTGTTTTGTTTTGGTTGCGGCGAATCAAAATAGGTCTTTGAATGAGAATCTGGATAGCTTTGCTCAGCATCAAACGCTCAGTTTAAAAGCGTTTATTGATAACGATGTCGCTTATATCGGTTCCGGTGCGAATTTTTTCTATTCTAATGATGTCGATAGTCGGGACCGATTTGATCGTTTTGCTCAGCAAACGATTAACGGCTCGAAAAGCCTGATCGGATTGCAGTGGATGCAAAAAGTAGCGGTAGAAGATATCGCCGAGCACACCGCCAAAATGAAAGCTCAATACCCATCCTATAGAATGTTTACTATCCCTAAACATGGGCCAAAAACTTATGGTTATGTCTTGGATGGCGAGCCCGTATTTATCGCGACAGATATTTATCCGAATGATCCAGTGAACAACGGTGTTTTGGGTTTTTACTCTTCTCGTGAGCGGTTTAATCTGGTCATTGAGAACATTAAAAAAACACGTGAAGCGAATATTTCAGACAAAGTTCGTCTATTGCAAGATGGTTTAGACAGCAACACACCTAAGAGCGGAATGTTGGTTTACCACCCTGTGTTTGATGGTCAAACGGACAATTTGTTAGGGGTTGTGATTGGTGTTGTTCGTACCACATACTATTTTGAGAAACTTCTGGCGTCTACTGTCGGCGATATGGACGTTTATGTGCGTGTTACCGATAGCGGTTTTGAAGCTGAAGATGCCCCGATAATGTTCGAAACCAATGGTTATGAAGCGGTAACTGGGCAGCACATTACAAAGACGATTACATTAACTAACCGTGAATGGATCATCGACTTCAAGATAGATGCATGTATTTCATTTAATGGTTACTTAGTGTTGGCGGGAATCGGCATAGTTGGTACCACTATCTCATTACTGCTTGCTTATATTGTGAACCTGCAAATTCGAGAGAAAGAGCGCTTGTATCGAATGATTGATGAAAGAACAGAAGAACTTCGCTTTCTTGCCAATCATGACAGTTTAACGGAAATTTATAATCGCCGAGCTTTTAATAAGATGCTTGGTCAATCGATACAAAGCGATAAGCCGTTTAGCTTAATAGTGTTTGATGTTGATAAGTTTAAAGAGATCAATGATAAGTTTGGGCACCCAGCCGGTGATGCGTTACTTATCCATGTGATTAAGGTTATCTCAGTGAGCTTGAAGTCTGGAGATAACCTATTCCGGATGGGAGGGGATGAGTTCGGTATCATTTCGAGCATCACTGAACATGACTCATTGTCTCGCTATTTAGAATGTATTTTAGAGAAGGTGAGTGAGTCTCATTGCGAGCATTCTGGCCAGCTATTGAGTTGTACTCTAAGCATCGGGGCTACCATCCGCACTAATGAAGACATTGAAGCGCTCCTTCAAAAAACTGACAGCATGTTATACCTAAGTAAGTCAAATGGCCGAAATCGAGTCACAATTGCAGGCTAAATGAGCACTTGATGCAACTGGGGTCGAGTTCTTTATTAGGCTCATGTACAATTTCACGAAATTTTTGACGAGAGAATTAGGCGACGTATGAATCACAATCGAGTGGTGTGTTTCGATTTGGAAATGTGCTGTTGGAGCGAAGACGGTGTAGGAACAACAGGGGAGATCATTGAAATTGGTCTTGCTGAGATCGATCTTGTATCTGGAACCATCGTGAAGCGCGCGCAATATTACGTTAAGCCCGAAAAAGACGAAGTCTCTCTATTCTGCGCCGAGTTAACGGGTATTACACCTCGTAAAATCGAAAAGCAGGGTCGCCCATTAGAGTCTGTTATCAAGTCGATGATTAAGAACTTCGGTGGCCCAAAGAAAATCTATGCAGCGTGGGGACGTGACGACCTTATCTTACACAAAGAGTGTATTGAGAAAGGTATCGAGCCTCCGTTTAGCGAGTTCTTAAACATCGCAACGCTTTACCGTGTTCAGAATCGCTTGAAAGACAAACGCATTGGTCACCGCGCTGCTCAAGAAGCCAAAAATATTGAGTGGGAAGGTCGTCAGCACTCGGGTTATGTCGATGCTTATAATCTTGCGAAACTCACATTAACTATGTTGTAGCTAAATTTTTAGCTCCTCTCAGCCCTGTTTAGTCAGCTTTCAGTTTACCGATTCAAAAAAGCGACCGGTTTCTTAACCCGTCGCTTTTATTTATTTCAGTTTCCAATTCATTATTTCAGGCACTAATTTTCGCCTAAAACACTTAACTTACTCTTGATGAAGTCACAGTGGTCGACGTAGAGCAGTTCTGCTGTTTTACGAATCACAGAATCTTCGATAGGGTCAATTTCCCCGTCGGCATGCGCTACTTCCCACATCGCTTTGATTAAGTCGATTCGCACTGGCTGAGATAGGTCTCTGAGTTGCGATGTAAAGTCATACAGCGATACTGATTGCTCTACTTTCGGCTCTGCTTGCGCGAGCAGTACCTTTGCTTGTTCTTCATCTAAATCCAGCAAACGCTGCAGAAGCTGTAGCTTAGCGACTCTTTCTGATTCATTGATCTGATGGTCGGCACCCGCGACTTCACACAACAAACTCGCGATGGCGATATTAGGTGATGTGCCTTGGTTTTTGCTTAGGTCCTGGCCTTCAATCAATTGTTTAAACATTGATGTGAGAGAATTGAACATAACGAGCTCCAGTTAAAATTTGTATCGAGTTCCGTAACGCTGATAGCTATCAACTATAAACATAACCATAACTATTGGGTCTACAGAGTGTGATCGCAAGCGTCTTTACTAAAAACTGACATTACGGATACGCGAGCGATAAGGAGCATTTTATCAATCGGGCTCTGGGAAACGGGTAATTTTACCGTCGCCACTGAGTGTCGTGATCGATTGCGGTTTCCCATCAGTGTCTAGCCTCAATTCTCCAATCGCACTGCGGTTTGAAAGGCGATAGAAGGTCTGATTGTCAGGGCTTCGCTTTTCGATCTTCAAGCGTTTACGCTTAGTGAAGTAGTTCAAAACTGAGCGAGGGCTGTATAACAGGCGGTCCCATACATCGCAGAATTTAAGCAGCGGAGCAGGGAACTGATTTTTAATACCACTGCAGGTGATTTGATAGATGTTCGGGCTGTTGCGACGATACCTAAGCTTGATGTCATAAGCGAAGGAGTAGTGAACATCGCCAGAAAGTACCACGAAGTTGGTCGGTGTTTTGGTATGGGTAAAGATGCTAATCAGCGTATTAGCACTGCCCGGATGTGCCATCCAGTTTTCAGCGTCAATCACTAATGGCTTGCCGATTGTGGTCGCCATCTTTTGCAGTGTTTCAATAAACTTCACGCCAAACATCGGTGCAGCAGAAACGATCACCACTTTATCTTGATTCATTAACTGATGTTGAAACTCAATCAAGGCTTCCCAGTCCATTAAACCTGAAGGCTTGTTCATGCGTGACTCTGAACGCCAACGACGCGTACGAGTATCCAACACAATGACTTTGGGTGAGGTATCTATTGTGTAATGCCACTCTTCAAAGCGACTCAGCATCTCAATAAAGGCTTGATGCTTGTCTGGCTCGATGTTGCCAATAGAGTGAGTAGTCGCTGCATTGCCGGCTTCATTATGAGTTTGTTTACTAATGCGCGGTTGTTTAGTAATGAGCGGTTGAGCGACAAAAAGCTGTTTTGCTTGCTCGATAAACGTTTCATCGAAGCTCTCCGGTTTGTTACCCCAACCTTGACACATCCAGTAAGCCGCAAGGCCGTTACCAATGACTTGGGTCGCGAACTGGTTTTGGTCGACGGCATGCTCCCAACCCACGGTAAGGTTCCAATCATCCGTCACATCGTGATCATCGAAGATCATGTACGTTGGAATATGCGCGAACAGACGTTGCACTTGCGGTAAGCCAGCAATGAAATCATCCATGATGACGCTTTCATCACGCCATTGTTGCTGCTCAGTCGGTGTTAATTGGCGTCCACCTTGAGTGAAGTTATTCTCAATTAAACGCTCTCGATTGACGCATTGCCACAGTGTCGGAGAACAAACCAATAAGTACATCGCGATAAACTCAGACAGCGTGACCAAGTGGTTTTCACAATCGGTAGAGCTAAAAATCGGCACGCCACGGTTCGGGAAGAACTTATCGATCATCGATTCTGAAGCGGTGTGGTGCGGCAAATAGTGATGACGCTGGTATAAGTGGTATTCACTGTTATACAGATCGTCACTGCTGTTTATTTGTTTAATTTGCGAGTCAGTCGGTAAGCTTTCGCCTACAAGGCCAAGCAGGTGAATCACTTGTTGAATAGCATCAAGTGTTGGGCCTGCCACATGGTCGGCGTAGATCTGATCGCCGCTCATCATCAGCATGTCGGGTCTTTCAGCGACGGTTTGATAGGCCATCTTGTTATCGGCTGCAACTAGGCTGTCTTTGCTTGGATGATGCGGGTTGCGGCAAGAGCCATGAAGAATGTAATCAGCTGAGGTCGATATCTTAAACTCAACGCGAGATTTACCGTTGTAAACAAGGTGAGGGGCGAGCTCTTTTAGTGAACCTGACTCAGTGTGAATATCATATTCAAGCCGCGTATTAGTCGGAAACTCACCTTGTAAGCGAATTAGCGTTATCCACGCATGTGTACCGATTTGAATCGAATCATGTTCTTCAAGCGATGAGGTATAAAACGGCTGGTATTGTGCTGCTTCAGAATCGTCTATTTCTTGAGTATGAAGCTCGGCTCTGCCTGTAAGAGGCGAGCTGGTGGCTAACCAAAGTACTACTTCAGTCGCGGTGGTTTTTCTTAAAATGGGTCCGGCGAGTAACAGGGGAAGAGATGATGTCGTAGAGGGTTTCAATACGGTACCTAAAATCGTTGGTGGCTAGTCGTCGTGGTGTTCTTTTGTTTCGAGCTTGTTCGTGTCTGGCTTTGTGGTTCCAAGCGTTGATGCTTCAAATTCTACTGAGTCAGATTCTGTTGATTATGCTCTGCAATCTCAGGCTCTGTCGTTTCAGATTCTGTTGATTCAAGAACTTCGATAACTTCTGAGCTAGAAAGTTCATGGCCCATTAGAAATATTGCCAATAGGGCATCGGCTTTGGTCTTGGTATCGGAAGGCTCGTCTAATAACAGTTCGAGCTTTTCTCGAATCATAGCAATCTCGTGCTCAACAAAGCCACGGCCTTCTTCATCCCCTTGATTGTCTTCAGGGGCATTATCGAATTCAAGAAATAGCATGTCACCGTCTAGGTTGGTATTCACCAAACGCTCAGGCAACCACGCCTCACCCATAACAATATCTGGATCGGAATCTTTGGGTAAGTGATCTATAATGTTTTGTAATTCGGAGACTTTCACAATACTTTCATTTAACCGAGAATATTCTACATTGTAACGGTCAATGCCGAGCAAACCTAAAAATAGTTAGCCGTCATGGTTAATAAATGTCTAATCAGTAAAACAATATTTTTTTCAAAGAGTAATTACACAAGAATGAAGCTCAAATATTTACCGACTCTTCCTTCATCTGGATTGGTTTTACTAGGTAGCGCTTTCCTAAGTGGCATTTTCGTAAGTGCTAATGCGTGGGCCGCTGAAGAGCAAGAGTGGGGCATCGCTGCAATGTTCCGTACAGCAAGCATCCCTTATGACACGTCTGGTGGCGACCAATCGGTTAGCTCATTCGTACCGATGCTGTTTTTCAAGAACGATTATGTGTTTATTGACGGTACTGAGATGGGGGTATACCTCTATCAAACTGACGATGAAAAGTGGTCTTTCAATGCTATCTCTCGCATGCGCTTTATTGATATTCCTGCATCTGAGCAGAACGCGATTGAAGGCGATACGGCGGACTTTGGTGCTCAACTGACCTACCAACTTGATGATTCTTGGTCTGTCGAGACGGAGTTAATGAGCGACAGTGAATACAACTTCCACGGTAACTTACGAGCTAAAGCCAAGTATGAAACTGGAGATTGGGAGTTTTACCCGAGCGCGACGCTGCGTTATAAAAGTGCTGATTTCAACAGTGAGTATTACTCCGCATCTAATGAAACCATTGGTGCTGGTGTTGACTTAAATGTTGGTGTTGAAACGCGTTACCATGTGGTTTCTAACTTGTACTTATTGGGTTCAACCAGTGTGACTCGATTGGACGATAACGCTTACGATTCTTCGATTGTTGAAGACCGTTATCAAGGGGAATTGTACCTTGGCTTTGGTTTCTTTAACGACAAAGAGAAAGCGCCAAAACCTAAACTGAGCAATGCGCCGTACTTACGTGTCGCACACGGCTGGGGAACGCCATCCAATATTGGCGACATCATGAAGTTCAATCGAGAGAAAGACGAATACAACAACCAGTTGACCTCGTTCTTCTATGGACACCCGTTAACCGATGAGATCTTCGGTTTGCCACTGGATATCTATTTAACCCCAGGTATTGCGCACCACTGGAGTTCAGACGTTCAATCAAGCAGCACCGAATACATTATCGCAATCAAGGCGTACTACACCTTTGATTGGCCAACTCAGTGGCGTGTTGGTGTGGCAGAAGGTATGTCTTACATCGATTCGATTACCTATATCGAAGGCTCTGAGATGGACCGTAAAGGTTACACCGCAAGCCATCTATTGAACTACTTAGACTTCTCATTCGATGTCAACGTTGGCGACTTGATTGGTAAGAATGACTTGAACAACTTATGGTTCGGTTATTCATTGCATCACCGTTCTGCAATCTTTGAAAAATCCTCTCAGTATGGTCGTATCAAAGGCGGTAGTAACTACAACACGGTTTACTTCCAATATGAGTTTTAAGCGCAGTTTTTAACGTTAGCTTTAAACCAGAGTTGACTAAGTACGAATTACATTTGATTGCGCTTTCATAGCTCCTGCGAGTGTTAGCGAGATTAATCAGCCTGATAGCTAAAGGTTTTCCCTTTGCTGTCAGGCTTTTTTGTTTGAGACTTGTGATATAATCGCGCGAGTTTAATAAGTACAAGAATAGGACACGCTTTGACTTCGTCTCCGGAAAAAGCAGATAACAACAAGAATGCAGCACAGCCAAGTTCTTCACAGAGCAAAGCGAAACCAAACCAAGCTGCATCGAAAAAATCTGCTGAACAATCAGCGACAAACAACAAATCATCTCAGAATAGCCCAGCCTCTCTTCGTAAAGCGCTCAACGAATGTATGATGCGCGATCGCTTCCGTTTGAGTAAGCGAATTGCTGGTGCGAGTAAAATTAAGAACGAACAAGCTAAGCACGCTGTCTTTGATGAGATTGCGTTAGACATTGCTAAGTCAATGATGACGGCAACTCAGCGCGCGGCACAGAAACCAACGATTGAATACCCAGAAATTCTACCGGTTAGCCAAAAGCGCGAAGACATCGCGAAAGCCATCGCTGAAAACCAAGTGGTTATCGTGGCGGGTGAAACGGGTTCGGGTAAAACCACTCAGCTACCAAAAATCTGTTCTGAGCTTGGCCGCGGCCGCTTTGGCTTAATTGGTCACACTCAGCCTCGTCGTCTTGCGGCGCGTTCGGTTGCGAACCGTATTGCTGAAGAGATGGAAACACAGCTGGGTGAGTTCGTTGGTTATAAGGTTCGATTCAACGACCAGATTTCTGACAATACCCAAATCAAACTGATGACCGACGGTATTCTACTGGCGGAGATTCAACACGACCGTTTCTTAAATCAGTACGACACCATCATTATCGATGAAGCGCACGAACGTAGCCTGAACATCGATTTCATCATGGGTTACCTGAAAGAGTTACTGCCAAAGCGTCCTGATCTGAAAGTGATCATCACGTCGGCAACCATCGATCCAGAGCGTTTCTCTAAGCACTTTAACAATGCACCGATCATTGAAGTGTCTGGTCGTACTTACCCAGTTGATACGCGTTACCGCCCATTAGGTGGTGATGAAAGTGATTCAGACCGCGACCAAATCGAAGGCATCTTTGAAGCCGTTGATGAGCTGTGTGATGAAGGCCTTGGCGATATCTTGATCTTCATGAACGGTGAGCGAGAAATTCGTGATACCGCAGATGCATTAAGTAAACGCAACCTTCGTGATACCGAAATTGTCCCGCTTTACGCGCGTCTATCGGCGGGTGAGCAGAACCGTATCTTCCAGTCTCATACTGGTCGACGCATCGTTCTGGCAACCAACGTGGCAGAAACCTCGTTAACCGTTCCGGGCATCAAGTATGTTATCGACCCGGGTACGGCGCGTATTAGCCGCTACAGCTATCGTACTAAAGTACAACGTCTACCGATTGAGCCAGTGTCTCAAGCGAGTGCAAACCAGCGTAAAGGTCGTTGTGGTCGTGTTGCAGAAGGTATCTGTATTCGTTTGTACTCTGAGGAAGATTTCGAGTCACGCCCAGAGTTTACTGACCCAGAGATTCTTCGTACTAACCTAGCATCGGTTATCCTTCAGATGACAGCGCTAGGCCTAGGCGATATTCAAGCGTTCCCATTTGTTGAAGCGCCCGATAAGCGCAACATTCAAGACGGTGTAAGGCTGCTTGAAGAGCTTGGTGCGATCGCCACCGTTGAACCGTCAGCGAACAAAAACAAGAACCACGGCGACGACAAGAAGAAGCTAACCGCGATTGGTCGTAAGCTGGCAAAACTGCCTATCGATCCACGTTTAGCGCGTATGGTAATTGAAGCGCCACGTAACCGATGCCTACACGAAGTGATGGTGATCGCGTCTGCGTTGTCGATTCAAGATCCGCGTGAGCGTCCATCAGATAAGCAACAATCGTCTGATGACAAGCACAAGCGTTTCTTCGATAAAGAGTCTGACTTCATCACGTTTGTGAACTTATGGGATTACATCAAGCAGCAACAAAAAGCATTGTCGAGTAACCAGTTCCGCAAACAGTGTAAGCAAGATTACCTCAACTATTTACGTATCCGTGAATGGCAAGATGTGTACTTCCAAATTCACCAAGCAATGCGTGAGCTAGATACTAAGTTGAATACAGAACCGGGCAGCTACGATGGCATTCACATGTCACTGCTATCAGGTCTGCTTTCGCACATCGGTATGAAAGACCAAGAGAAGAATGAGTATCAAGGTGCACGTAATGCACGCTTCCACATCTTCCCTGCGTCTGGCCTATTTAAGAAACAGCCTAAGTGGATCATGTCTGCGGAGCTGGTAGAAACCTCAAAACTTTGGGGCCGTGTTATCGCGAAGATTCAACCTGAATGGATTGAACCGCTAGCGAAACACCTGATTAAACGCAGTTACAGCGAACCACATTGGTCGAAGAAACAAGCAGCGGTAATGGCACACGAAAAAGTGATGCTTTACGGAATCCCAATCGTACCTAAGCGCCTTGTGAACTACGGCGCGATTGATGCCACCGTCAGCCGTGAGTTGTTTGTACGTAGTGCATTAGTAGAAGGTGAGTGGGAAACCAAACACGCTTTCTTCAAGCAGAACCGTAAGCTTCTACAAGAAGTCGAAGAGCTAGAGCATAAATCGCGTCGTCGTGACATCTTGATCGACGATGATGAACTGTTCGATTTCTATGACCAGCGTGTTGGTGAAGAGGCGGTTTCTGGCCGTCACTTTGATACATGGTGGAAGAAGACCAGTCAGAAAACCCCTGAGCTGCTTAACTTTGAAAAATCGATGCTGTTCCGCGGTGATGCTAGCCACGTTACCGATCTGGATTACCCGAACTTCTGGCACCAAAACGGTATCAAGCTCAAGCTGAGTTACCAATTTGAGCCGGGCGACGATAACGATGGTGTAACGGTACACATTCCGCTGCCTATCTTGAACCAGATCGACCAGAACGGTTTTGATTGGCAGATCCCGGGTCTACGTCAAGAGCTAGTAATTAGCTTGATTAAGTCGTTACCTAAAACGCTACGCCGTAACTTTGTACCTGCGCCAAACTACGCAGATGCATTCTTGGCACGTGTGACACCGCTTGAAGCACCGTTACTGGATTCTCTTGAGAAAGAGCTACGCCGCATGACGGGTGTGGAAGTGGTACGTGATGACTGGAAGTTAGACCAGATTCCAGAGCACTTAAAGGTAACATTCCGCGCTGTAGATCATCGCAAGCGTAAGCTGAAAGAACAGAAAGATCTGCATGAGTTGAAAGAGAGCCTGAAAGACAAGGTTCAAGAAACGCTTTCTAAAGTGGCAGACGACGATATCGAGCAGCAGAACCTGCACACGTGGAGCTTTGGTGAATTACCAAAAGTCTACCAACAGAAACGTGGTGGCTACGATGTTAAAGCCTTCCCTGCGCTGGTGGATACCAAAGACAGCGTAGAGATCAAACTGTTCGAAACCGAGCAAGAGCAAATCTCGGCAATGAAATCGGGTCAGCGTCGTTTAATCTTGTTGAACGTGCCATCACCGATCAAATACTTGCACTCGAACCTGCCGAACAAATCGAAACTTGGCTTGTACTTCAACCCATACGGACAGGTACTCGATCTTATCGATGACTGTATCGCTTGTGGTATTGATAAGCTGATTGAAGAGAAGGGCGGTTTGGTTTGGGAACCAGAGCAGTTTGAAGCTCTGAAAGAACACGTACGTGCAGAGCTGGGTGATACCGTAGTAGAGATTGCTCAACAGGTTGAAACCATCCTAACCACGGCATTCAGCATCAGTAAAAAGCTGAAAGGACGCGTGGATCTTTCTATGGCATTCGCACTTTCTGACATAAAAGCTCAAGTAGAAGGTTTGATTTTTAAGGGTTTTGCCACAGAATGTGGGTGGAAACGCTTGCCGGATATTCTACGCTATATGAGAGCGATTGAACGCCGCATGGAAAAACTGCCAATTGACCCGAACAAAGATCGTCTTCACATGATCAAAGTTGAGTCAGTAATGAATGATTACAAAGAACTGCTGAATAAAATTCCAAAAGGGATCGCGGTTCCAGAAAATGTAAAAGAGGTGCGTTGGATGATAGAAGAGCTTCGTGTAAGCTTCTTCGCACAGCAGCTCGGTACGCCTTACCCAGTATCAGATAAGCGTGTTAAAAACGCGATTGATGCTTGCTAAAGGAATAAAGCTAGACGCAATGGCAAGGTTTGGGTATAAATCTTGCTTATTGCATTACTAATTGAATAGTTATTACATACAGGGCGACTTGGTGGCAATTTATTACCACTCAAGGCCTGCCACTAGGACGAAAAAGGTCGAATATGAAAAAAACGTTATTGGCACTAGCACTACTAGGTGCATCTTCAACAGCAATGGCTGATTCTTGGTTGTACGGCGGTGTAATGGGTGGTCAAAACTCATTCGCTGGTGAAGATGAAAACGCGGTGGGCATCCACGTAGGTACAGGTATCCTTCCACTAATCGGTGTTGAAGCGGGTTACTGGGATCTAGGTTCTTTCGGCAGCGTTAATTACGGCAACCGCGATCTTAAGAATTTAGACGCAAGCACTGCTTACCTAGCGATTAAACCAAGCATCGATTTTGGTCCTCTTCACGTATACGCGAAGGGTGGTCTTCACTCTTACGAGCTTAAAGCTGATGGCTTCAAGCAAGACGATGTTGATATCATGTACGGTGTAGGCGCTGAATACTTCATCTTTGGTCCACTATCTGTAGGCGCTAGCTACCAAAACTTCAAAATGAAAGATGACGACTCTGGCGTATTCACGCTAAACGCAACTATCCACCTACTGTAATTACTTGCAGTCAGTGACAGACGTACCGTTGGTCACGGATATTTGTAGAGTTCGTAAGAATTCGTAAAAAATGCCAGCTTGATAGCTGGCATTTTTGTATCTGTTAACCGTGTAATCGCTACTCTGTTTTCTTATAACAGATAGCAAGCGGATGGTTATTTTTTACTGTTCAGAATACGCTGAATTCTTGGGTTAATCGCTTTACCGTGTTTACTTTCGTACTCTTCACGTTTTAAATCGTTCAGGTTCTTTACAGAGTTAGCGGCAAGAAGGAATTCTGGTAACTCAGTTTCAAGCATGCCTTTCTCATCTAAACGTTTTGCTTCCAAGTAGTATTTCTTAAACAGACCATCCAGCTTGTTTTCAGCCGTACGCTTCAAGTCATACAGTTTGTTCTGAATCAGCCATTTTTCAATTTTGTTGGCAGCGGTGCGAGACAACACACGGATACGGCTATCCAGCAACTCTTCTTCAGTTAAAGAATCTTTCAGGATCCACAGCTCACCCATTTGCGGCGGCCAGCTGTTGCCAAGCTGAATACGTTCGTGGCAGTGCATTAAAACGCGGTTAAGGCCGTCTGAATCAACAGAGTTGGCAAACTCAATGAACTTACCGCTCGGTTCACTACCGTATTGGTATTCCCACTGCGTTTCGTACACGCTCAAGAAAGAGCCGAACACGTGAATACACCAATCGGTTAGTTCCAGCTCTGCAGGATCTTGATCAACAACAGGTACTTGTTGAGACGCACCAGAATCCGCAGCTTGTGCAGCCGCTACTTTCACTTCGGTACTTTGCGCTTCAATCACTTCAGGTACTAATGGACCTGTAGCGTCAGGTACAACAGGTTGAGCTGGCTCAGAAGGTTGGCTTTTTGCCTTTTTGAATGAGCTGCTGCCTGAAGCGTTCAGATGGGCTAAGCTTTTGTCTATACCCATTTCCTTGAGCTTGTCCTGCATTTCCTGAATATTGAGAGGTCTTCTGCTGTTGTTGTCTTTCATTTTGCTTCTCGTTAACTAGCCAGTACTGCAGCTTGGATTCAATCCGAGATAATGGCATTAATTCATTGGCTTTGGCTTTATACCAGAGGACAAATTTCTTCCATACTAAACTATGGTCACCGGTCAAACCGGAGAATTTAAACGCACGTTCTGCCCATGATGGTATCTCTTCTTCGTTGAGATCATGAGTAGAGACGGTGTTGCTGTTCATTGAGCCTCGACCTTGTGGGCGAGGGGCCTGCTGCATGTGTTGCATTGGTGCCGGAGCAGGCTGAAACTTAGGTGCAGGTGCCGTAGAGTAGACCGGAATACTATTGGTCGGTTGAACCTCAACGTGCGCCGCAGTTTGCTCTTGCTCAATGAGCATTTTGAAAACGTGAATCTCTTTTTTATCCCGATAATCTACTTTTACCTTATCGAGAAAACCTTGGTCGACTAAACACTTAAGACAGTCGGCTAAACCAAACGTAGAGAGAGCACAAAGTTGACCTGCTGTTTGTAGGCACACATTGGTGTAGCCGAATTCGTCAGCACCGTCTGCAAGCATCAATAAAACCAGCTTTTCTGCAGGGCTAGAAGTATTCACTTGCCAAGCTAAATAAGAATATTTGGCGCTCAATATCGTGTTCTCAAAAAAGGTAAGTCGTTGTCACTATTGTAAGTCACCCCTTACCGAATTTATAGCAACTTAACAGAAAACGGCATTAGTAAGCCAAATATTGACCATAAGGAGACGTCTGCCCCATAAAGTAAGCCTACAGTCATTCATTCTTGTGGTTTAAGCTAGGAATCATTGGGCATGAATACGCATAGCAGCTTAAAGTGCCTACATTCTTTGTTAGGTTAAGAATGCCCAATTCGCGTCCACATTCTGTTGGTCACAATACAGGTCTTCTTTTAAAGTCTTCTCTTTAGGTCAACTATTGATGATTTTCTTAGCTATATCCCATTTATTCTCTTTCCATTCACAAAATGTATTTAATTTATAAAACCCCTTGATATGATCAATACTTGCGCTATTATGACGATAAGTCAGAAATGACGAAGCGTCACAAAATGGTTAACTACATGAATTTACTATTCGTGTTAATATATTGGATAGGAGTGTTTTAAATACTGGCGAAGCTTAGATAACGGCTAAGCTCATATACGGACTAAAAAATTATGTTTGGCTTTGGTTGTAAAGGCGATAAACAAGGTATCTTTGGTTGCAAAGGCGTGTTGTCTAAAAAGCAGCAGTCTATTGCAGACCGAGAAGTAGAGTTGATGTTGTTAGCAAAAGATCTGGTTCGAGAACAAGGGTTCGGAAACCTCACGATGGACAAGCTAACGGCAGCGAGCTCTTATTCTAAAGGTACGATATACAATCACTTTTGCAGCAAAGAAGACGTCGTTTTAGCGTTATGTATTCACTCTCTCAAGACAGAAGCAATGATGTTTGCTCGCTCTGGAGAGTTTGAAGGCAACACACGTGAAAAGATCGTCGCATTGCACGTTGCTTACCGAATCTATGCTCGCATGGAACCGGTACTATCAACCTGTGCGATCATGGCTAAAAGCCCGTGGGTACTAGAGAAAGCGTCTAGTGCACGCGTCGCCGAGATGAATGAACTGGAAGAGTTGGTGATTGAACAATGCGACTCTATGGTTAACCAAGCGGTAGAAGCGGGTGACCTAAAGTTCTCTTCTGGCGTTGGCTCAGATGCCATCGTTTTTGCTAACTGGTCAATCGCATTTGGTTCAAATGCCTTGTCACAGAATGCATCAAACAGTCATTGTATTAAGCGGTTACAAGACCCGTATTCAGTATTACACAACGCGAACATGATTTTAGACGGCCTCAATTGGCAGCCCCTTTCTAGCGATTGGGATTACCGCAAAACTTGGCGTCGTGTAGAACAAGAGCTGTTCAGTGAAGAGATCGCTTACTTAGAGTCTGTAGGTCGATAGCTTCCATTAAGCCCACACATGTGGGTTTATTAATAACCATTTTTGACGATTCGTCATAAACTTGAGATTAACCGACTGTGGTTGCTGTTTTCTTGAGTATTTGACTAAGCATTGTGTCTTTTGTCAGCTTCGGCTGGCTTTTTATGACACATATATGACGAATCGTCACAAATGGAGACTGTGATGAAACATGACAGCCAGAAGCCCACGTTCGATCAGCAAAACCGAAATAACCCTAATGCCGATAGCGCAAACGCCGATCTAAATAACAGTTGGCACTCAATACCGACCAAGCGTTCGTTTATCGTTCTGCTGGTGGTGTTTTCAATCATCATTCTCTCTGCATTAGGGGCTAAGAACCTCTATTTTAGAGGGGACTACAACATCTTCTTCGAAGGCACCAACAAGCAGTTGATGGCGTTCGATGAAATCCAAACCACCTTTGCAAAAACCGACAACCTTGCGATTGTTGTCGCACCTGAAGATGGCAATGTCTTCACCCCTGAAACTCTCACCCTGATTCAAAACCTCACGGTCGATACGTGGCAGATCCCGTATTCAAGCCGTGTCGATTCCCTAGCTAATTATCAGCACACCGAAGCCATTGAAGATGATCTTTTGGTAGAAGACTTGCTGTATGAAGAGTACGAGCACACACCAGAGCGCATCGCCAAAGTAAAACAGATCGCCCTTAACGAACCGTTGCTTAAGAATGCCTTGGTGTCGGCCTCTGGCGATGTGACGATTGTTAACGTAACCGTGCAGCTGCCAGAAGTGGACAAAACCGCGGAAGTGCAAGAGGTGATTGCGGCGATCAATGCCATGATCGGTAAGTACCAAGCTCAGTATCCCAACGTCGAGTTCCATAAAGCGGGCATCATAGCCATGAACAACGCATTTATGACTTCGGCTCAACAAGACAGCTCAACGCTCGTTCCCTTAATGCTGTTGGTGGTACTGGTGTTCCTGACCTTTATGCTGCGCTCGTTCTTTAGTGTGGTGGCGACGCTCATTGTGATCATCTCTTCGATTGTTGCCACCATGGGATTGTCTGGTTGGGCAGGGATGTTCTTGAGTACCGCAACCGTGAATGTGCCAACCTTGGTTTTAACTTTGGCGGTGGCTGATTGTGTTCACGTGATTGTGACCATGAGACAAGCGATGCAGCGCGGTATGGAGAAAGCACAAGCCATTCAATACAGCATCAAGCTCAATGCGATGCCGATTCTGATCACCTCGGTGACCACTGCGATTGGTTTCCTGATGATGAACATGTCGGACTCACCAGTGCTGCGTGATTTCGGTAACTTATCGGCACTGGGTGTACTTATTGCGTGCTTCTTGTCTGTGACTATGTTGCCAGCGTTGCTAAAACTGCTGCCAGTCAAACGTCTACCTGCCAACCCTAAGGCGGCAGACAAAGTCACCTTCATGGATAAGCTGGGCGATTTTGTCGTAACTAACCGTAAAGCACTGCTGCCGATTTCTACGCTAGTGATTGTTGGCGCTGCCGCGTTAATTCCGCTCAACAAAGTCAACGATGAATCGGTGAAGTATTTCGATACCTCAAGTGAATTCAGACAAGCGGCCGACTTCATGGAAGAGACCGTAAGCGGCATGACAACCCTCAGTATCGCAGTGAAAACTAACGAGTCTCAAGCGATTGCTGATCCTGTGTTCTTGCAAGCGATTGGTGACTTTACTGAGTGGCTACGTGTTCAACCAGAAACCGACCATGTCGCCACGCTTTCTGATGTTTACATGCGTTTGAACAAGAATATGCATGCCGACGACGACAGCTACTACAAGCTACCGCTGAACCGTGAACTTGTCGCGCAATATCTGCTGCTTTACGAAATGTCTCTGCCGTACGGCTTGGACTTGAACAACCAGATCAACGTCGATAAATCATCGATCAAAATGGTACTCACCGTCGATAACCTTGGCAGCGTTGAGCTAGTCGAACTCGAAGAGCGCATTTACTCATGGTTTGCAGCCAATGCACCGCAATATGAAGTGGTGGCTTCGAGCCCGTCACTGATGTTTGCTCATATTGGCGAAACCAACATGGCGAGCATGCTATCAACTTTGCCTATCACCCTAGTGCTTATCTCTGGCTTGATGATCTTTGCATTGCGCTCGGTTCGCTTAGGCATGATCAGCCTAGTGCCCAACATTGCGCCTGCGATCATTGGCTTTGGTTTATGGGCGCTTATCTCAGGTGAAATCAACCTAGGTTTGTCAGTCGTGGTCACGCTCACGTTGGGTATCGTGGTTGATGATGCGGTGCACTTCTTGAGTAAATACCAGCGCGCAAGAATCGAAGGGAAATCAGCAGAAGAAGCGGTTCGATACGCTTTCCACACCGTAGGTCGCGCTTTGTGGATCACCACTGTTGTGCTAGTGGCCGGTTTCTCTGTACTGGCGATGTCGAGCTTCAGACTCAACTCCGACATGGGCTTACTCAGCGCGATTGTGATTTTCATTGCGCTGGTGGTCGATTTCATCTTGCTACCAAGCTTACTGATGATCTTCGACAAACAGACCCACTATTCAGCTAAAACTCAGCACGAATCAAAGCCAGATACCAAGTCGCAGCCTAGATCGACAGCCGAACTGACTACTTCGACCAAATAAGGAAACGTCGGCCTGCTGCGGTGGGCTGACTCAAGGAGATATTTATGAAAAGCGTTAAACAAACATTCGTTACTACATTACTTACTGTTAGCTCGTTGGCACTGAGCACATTCGCCGCTTTCCCAGCGTTAGCAGACCCTGCGAAAGGCTTAGAAATTGCCGAGCAACGTAAAGCGGTCGATGTCGGGTGGGGCGATTCTGTCGCAACCATGGAAATGCTACTTCGCAACAAACAGGGCGAAAGCAGTACACGTCTGATGCGATTGAAATCTTTGGAAGTCGATGACGATGGCGACAAAGGCTTAACCATTTTTGATGAACCACGCGACGTAAAAGGCACGGCTTTCCTAAACCATTCGCACATCACCAAATCCGATGACCAGTGGTTGTATCTTCCTGCACTCAAGCGTGTAAAACGCATCTCTTCACGCAACAAATCTGGCCCGTTTATGGGCAGTGAATTTGCGTATGAGGACTTAAGCTCGTTTGAACTTGAAAAGTACACCTTCAACTACATTGAAGACGCGAAACTGGAAGGCGTAGACACCTTTGTTTTAGAGCAAGTACCGACCGATAAAAACTCAGGCTACACCATGCAAAAGGTATGGCTAGACCAACAGCACTACCGCCCAATGAAAGTCGAGTTTTACGACCGCAAAGGCGCACTGCTTAAAACTCTATCGTTCCAAGATTACAAACAGTACCTAAACCAATACTGGCGCGCACACACCATGGCGATGCAAAACCATCAAACAGGCAAAAGCACCGTATTAACCACGACAGATTTAGTGTTCCAGACCGGTCTTAAAGACAAGGATTTCCAAAAGAACACACTAAAACGTGCGAAATAAGGCAGGAATATGAAAAGGATTGTGGCAACAGGAACCCAATTATCCTTAACCTTGGCGGCGACCGTCGGGCTTATGCAGGTGTCGTTGCCTTGTGTGGCGGCAGGCTTTAGTCCTGATATCGCAGGGCAGGTTAACCTTGAACATAGGCAGTTCTTTAGCGACGGCTTACAAGGGCAAGACAAAGGACAAAGCTCACTGGTGTTGCAGCCAGAGTTTTACTGGGAGCAACAAGAGGGCAACGGCAGCATTACCTTCACCCCGTTTTATCGCCTAGACAGTGAAGACGATGAACGAACTCATGGTGATATTCGCGAAGCCTTGTATTTAACCTATTGGGATGATTACGAACTGCGAGCGGGTGTTGGAAAGGTATTTTGGGGCGTAACCGAATCGGCGCATTTAGTGGATGTGGTAAACCAGACCGATGCCATTGAATCGGTCGATGGCGAATCCAAGTTAGGTCAGCCTATGGTGCACTTCACCTCGATAAAAGAGTGGGGCACCATAGACGCCATGTTACTGCCGTATTTTCGTGAGCGTACCTTCGCAGGCGAAGACGGTCGATTAAGGCCAACCGTGCCAGTATCGGACGATGCGCTTTACGAATCTTCACGAGAAGAAAAACACGTTGATGTGGCATTGCGTTACAGCCAAATGTACGGTGATTGGGATGTCGGTTTAAGCTACTTAGGCGGCACAAACCGCGACCCTTATTACCGTGTGGAAGACAATCAACTCAAGGCATACTACGCCCAAATGCAACACTTCGGATTGGATGTTCAAGGCATTATCGGTGACTGGTTATGGAAGCTGGAAAGCATTTATCGCGACAGCTACGACAACCATACCGGCGTGGCGACAGGCTTTGAATACACTTGGGTAGGGGCGCTTGAATCGTACTGGGACATCGGCTTCATCGCTGAATACCTGTATGACAGCCGAGGCAACAATGCCCAAACCATCGGCCAAAATGATGTGTTCCTTGGGGCACGTTTCGCTTTGAACGATGAAGACGGCACCGAAGTGCTTACTGGTATCACTCAAGACTTAGATAACAGTGATGTCTACAGTGCCAAGCTAGAGGCATCGAGCCGTATTAACAACAATCTCAAGTGGCGACTGAATGCTTGGTTGTTTGAGAACGAAACCCCAGAGGACTTGTTGTTCTTCGCACGCAAGGATGACTTTGTTGAACTGGCGTTGGAATACTATTTTTAGTCTTTACAAAAAGTTAGTATTTCCAACCATTTAGCATTTCCAAAAAAATTGGCATTTCCAACAAGTTAGCATTTCCCGAAAAGTTAGCATTGGTTTCGTGGGGCGCTCTTGCTAAAGGGGGCGTCTCAGATTTAAGAAGCGCAATATTTAGAATGTTTAATGTCATCTTTTTATAAAATAGAGCAAATAATCGAATAGTCCCAAAGGTAAAATGGTTGTATTTTTCGAGTATCTATAACCTCCGAATATGCATGTAAATCGTGCTGGTGGTATCGGCCCTAAGGGATTTATGAATTTATTTAATTGGGATAAAAACTTTGAAACAGGCATTGGTGTTGTAGATGAACAACATCAATACCTTGTTGGTTTTATCAATCACTACGGAAATCTTTTGTCAGAGAATACTATCTCTATAGACGACATTAACATCGCTTTACTCGAACTCGCGCGCTATGCAGAATTTCACTTTAAAGAAGAAGAATCTTTGATGAGAGATTGCGGTGTACATGAGTTACACATTGAAGAACACATCAAAGTGCATCGTGTATTTAAGCAAGATATCTACGGTATGCAAGCTTTCATCTTAGAAGAAGATCAGGTGTCAGCACGGCAGTTATTGGACTTCCTCATCCATTGGCTTGCTTACCACATCCTCGGCATCGACCAAAACATGGCGCGACAAATGACCGCGATAGAAGAGGGCGCGACACCTCTGCAAGCCTTTGAAGCGGAAGAAAAGCAGCAAGATTCTGCGACTGTCCCGCTGTTGGCTGCGCTTAACGGCCTGTTTGAACAAGTCTCTGAACGAAACAAACAGTTGTTACGCTTCAACCAGTTACTCGAAGATAAAGTTGAGGAACGTACGGCAGAATTAAAAAGAGCGAATAAGAGACTTGAAGAACTGTCATTAACCGACTCTCTTACTAATTTGCATAACCGTCGTAGTGCTTTTAAACAGTTAGCGCTGCATTGGCAAGACTCCAAAGAACTGGGCATGCCTTTAGTGTGTATTATGATTGATGCCGACCACTTCAAGCGCATTAATGACACCAGCGGCCATGATGCAGGCGACTTGGTGCTACAAACCCTCTCGCGTGAACTGAAAAACACGTTCCGTAATGATGATATTGTTTGCCGGTTAGGTGGCGATGAGTTCTTGGTTATTTGCCCAAACACCGACCTTAAAGGTGGGATGTACATCGCGGAAACCGCTCGACAGAAAGTGTCTGAATTAGAGGTTGAAACCAGTCATCAAGTTTGGATTGGCAGTATTAGTGTCGGTGTCGCTGAAATGACCCAAGAATTCGAAACCATGAACGAATTGATTAAAGCGGCGGATGAGTCCGTCTATTTAGCAAAAAACGCAGGGAAGAACAGCGTTTGTTCTATTCAGATCTAGCCTTCAGGTCATTTCCAAATTAAGAAGTGGAACCTGTAATTGTTCCACTTCTTCCTACTCCTCATTAATATCCTGTTAAATTTGCCGTGTTTTTAGGCAATAACTTGTTCTTTTAGCGATTCAATTTGGCATTGGTTGCGTGTTTGATTACTATGTGTAGCTATCTAAAAAAACTAATCATCCGATACGGACACTACCAACTGGTAGATGAGGAAATGATGCAACATCTAGAAGAGATCATTGCTAATGCAACGACTGCTATTGATACAGCAGATTCGTTAGTCGCACTTGATGAAGTGCGAGTTCAGTATTTAGGTAAGAAGGGTGAATTAACTCTTCAACTACAAAGCCTAGGTAAACTTCCACCTGAAGAGCGTCGCACTGCTGGTCAAGAGATCAACAAAGCGAAAGGTGCTGTTCAACAAGCGATCGCAGCTCGCAAAGACGCACTTCAACGTGCAGAGCTTGAAGCGAAACTAGCTGAAGAAACTATCGATGTGAGCCTACCAGGTCGTCGCATTGAGAACGGTGGTCTTCACCCAGTTACTCGCACTGTTGAGCGTATCGAACAGTTCTTTGGTGAGCTTGGCTTTAGCACTGAGTCTGGCCCTGAGATCGAAGATGCATTCCACAACTTTGATGCACTAAACATCGCAGACGATCACCCAGCTCGTACTGATCACGATACTTTCTTCTTCAACCCTGATCTAATGCTACGTACGCACACTTCTGGTGTTCAAATCCGTACGATGGAAAACGGCAAACCGCCATTCCGCTTCATTGCTCCGGGTCGTGTTTACCGTAACGACTACGATCAAACTCACACGCCAATGTTCCACCAAGTGGAAGGTATGTTAGTTGATGAGAACGTAAACTTCGCACAACTTAAAGGCATTCTTAACGATTTCCTTTGTAACTTCTTTGAAGAAGAAGTTGAAGTGCGTTTCCGTCCTTCATTCTTCCCGTTCACAGAGCCTTCAGCTGAAGTTGACGTGAAACGTAAAGATGGCAAATGGCTAGAAGTTCTAGGCTGTGGCATGGTTCACCCTAACGTACTTCGCTCTGTTGGCATCGACCCTGAGAAATACTCTGGTTTTGCATTCGGTATGGGTGTAGAGCGTCTAACGATGCTTCGTTACGGCGTAAATGACCTTCGTGCGTTCTTCGAGAACGACCTTCGTTTCCTTAAACAATTCAAGTAATCCGGGGCAGTCGAAACTATGAAATTCAGTGAATCTTGGCTACGCGAGTGGGTTAAACCTGCAATTAACAGCGAAGAGCTAGCTCACCAAATCACTATGGCTGGTTTGGAAGTTGACGATGTAGAACCTGTTGCTGGTGAATTCACCGGCGTTAAAGTAGGTAAAGTGGTTGAGTGCGGTCAGCACCCAGACGCAGACAAACTACAAGTAACTAAAATTGATATCGGCGAAGAAGAGCTGTTAGACATCGTATGTGGTGCATCTAACTGTCGTCTTGGCCTAACTGTAGCAGTAGCAACAGTTGGCGCAGTACTGCCTGGTAACTTTAAAATCAAGAAAGCAAAACTACGTGGCGTTCCATCGCGCGGCATGCTTTGTTCTTTCTCTGAGCTAGGTATCGACGTAGAGTCTGACGGCATCCTTGAGCTACCAGAAGGCACAACGCTAGGCATGGACGTACGTGAGCTTCTTGAGCTTAACGACGTAACTATCGACGTAGACCTAACAGCAAACCGCGCAGACTGCTTCAGCATCCGTGGCCTTGCTCGTGAAGTTGGCGTACTAAACCGCGCAGACGTTACAGAGCCAACAGTTGACGCTGTTGCAACAAGCATTGAAGACACAGTATCTGTTGAAATAAAAGCAACTGATGCTTGTCCACGTTACCTTGGCCGTGTGGTTAAGAACGTAAACGTGAAAGCGGAATCTCCAATCTGGATGCAAGAAAAACTGCGCCGTTGTGGTATCCGTTCAATCGACCCAGTTGTAGACATCACAAACTACGTGATGCTAGAGCAAGGCCAACCAATGCACGCATTTGATCTCGCTAAGATCGAAGGCGGTATCGTGGTTCGTCTAGCAGAGCAGGGCGAAAAGCTAACACTTCTAGATGGCAACGAAGCTGAACTAAACAGCAACACACTTGTTATCGCTGACCAAAACAAAGCACTAGCAATCGCTGGTATCTTTGGCGGTCAAGATTCAGGTGTTACTACTGAAACAACAGACGTACTTCTTGAAGCTGCATTCTTCGCACCGGATCACATCCGTGGTCGCGCGCGTGCTTACGGCCTTCACACTGATTCTTCTCTACGTTTCGAACGTGGTGTTGATTCAACACTTCAAGCAGCAGCAATGGAGCGTGCTACACAGCTTCTCGTTGAAATCTGTGGTGGTGAAGTTGCGCCAGTAAACGGCAGCGAATCTGAAGCTGATCTTCCTAAAGCAAACGTAGTTGCTCTACGTCGCGCTAAGCTAGATAGCCTACTAGGTCATGAAATCCCATCTACAGACGTAGTGGAGATTCTTACTCGCCTAGGTTGTGAAGTAGCTGTTGTTGAAGATACAGAAAGCACTGATGCTGGCTGGACGGCAACGTCTCCATCTTGGCGTTTTGATATCGCAATCGAGCAAGACCTAATTGAAGAAGTAGGTCGTATCTACGGTTACGATAACATTCCAAACCAAGCGCCTAAAGCGGCACTTAAAATGAATGACCACAAAGAAGCTGACCAACCGCTTAAGCGCGTTCGTGACCTTCTTGTAGACCGTGGCTACCACGAAGCAATCACATACAGCTTCGTAGAACCAGAGCAGCAAAAACTTGTTGTACCTGGTGTTGAGCCGCTAATCCTGCCATTCCCAATCTCTGCGGATATGTCAGCAATGCGTCTTGGCCTAATCCAAGGTCTACTAAACACAGTTGTTCACAACCAGAAGCGTCAACAGTCTCGCGTTCGTCTATTCGAATCAGGCCTACGTTTCATCCCTGAAGCAACTGCTGAAAACGGCATGCGCCAAGAAATGATGCTTGCGGGCGTTATCTCTGGTACTCGTGGCGAAGAGCACTGGGACATTGCAACTAACACTGTAGATTTCTTCGATCTTAAAGGTGACCTAGAAGCCGTTCTTGAGCTTTCTGCAAACGAAATCGCATACAGCTTCAAATCGGCTAAGCACCCAGCACTTCACCCAGGTCAAACTGCGGCTATCGTAGTAGACGGCAAAGAAGTGGGTATCATTGGTACTGTTCACCCAGAACTAGAGCGTAAGTTTGGTCTAAACGGCCGTACTATCGTATTCGAAATCGAATGGGCAGCTATCAACACTCGCGTGCTTCCAGAAGCAGTAGCCGTATCTAAGTTCCCTGCAAACCGTCGTGATATCGCCGTTGTTGTTGATGAAGCAGTAGCTTCTGGCGACATCGTAGAAGCGTGTATCGCAGCGGGTGGCGAATTCCTAACAGGCGCTAAACTGTTCGACGTATACGTTGGTCAAGGCGTTGAAGAAGGTAAGAAGAGCCTAGCAATCGCACTTAGCCTACAGTCTGTAGAGCGCACACTTGAAGATGCAGACATCGCTGGTTCAGTAGATGCTATCGTAGCTTCAATCTCAGAGAAATT
>NZ_MAKD01000072.1:0-98170 GCF_001691235.1 Vibrio sp. ZF57
TTCACCTGCTTCTACCTTTCCACCAGGAAACTCCCATTTCTGGCTGATATAATCGAGCTGAGACGGCCCTCTTTGGACCGCCAAAAACTGACCACCGTTCATCAGTACGGCAGCCACCACTTCGATATGTTTCTTACTCATTTTCATGCTCTTTTAGTAATTGCTTACAACGAGACTTCAAAGCCTTTACATCGTTTGTGTCATCAACGATGTGCATCTTCTTATGGCAATTTGGGCATAACGCCACTGTATTGTCTGGCGTGTCATCGCCATCTTTGGACAACCAGACGATATGATGCGTCTCAAGGTAAGGATCACCTTTAGCATTGTTAAACGGAGCTGGTTTCAAACAAAGCTGACATTGACCTTTAGCCAATCGTTTAGCAAGTTCAGCTACCCAAACATTTCGTTCATAGCTGGTGGATTGTTGCTGATAACGTGTAGCTGTTTTTCCACCTTTCGCAGCTAAAGCCTGTAGCTCTTCAACTGTTAGCTTTCTGGCTTTACGAACTCGAACGCTCTCAACGCTATCTCGATCTTCTTTTTTAACCTGGCGCTCACCCGTTACAAGCTGTAGAGGGAATAAATATGCTTTTCTTGGATTACCTTGTTCATCATCTTGCGTTTCCGAGTGCGGTTCACCGTCGAGAGCGACTTCGCCAACATAGGTGTACTCTTGGTCCTTAAACACTTCAAATAAGTGAACAGAGACGCCATTGGTTCTCGATTCAGCTAGCGTTTTATTCTGCTGAAACGTTAGGCTTTGATCGCCTTTAGAGCCCATGCCTGTATAGTGGAGAACGTCACCTACCCACCGGTCATCATAAATAGACTTTATGTGGTTCGATACAATGACTAATGTGTTGGTTTTATGTGAACGTCGCATCCCACCTTGTGGGCTACAACCGAAGACTTCGCACAGTTCTGTGTTATTTAGTTTGGTGCCTGGGACAAGTTGGGACTCATGAACCATCTAATTTTCCTTTATAAAACTCTGTCATTCAGTTCACTTCTGCCACTTCTTACTTTCTCGACATTCCGATAAGTACTTAAATGGGAAGGGTTTCACAGTGGCAAGTTTATTGCGAACAAAGTAGCTTTTGGTTAATTCTAAACAAAGCTGCTTTAAGTCATCAGGACCTTCAAGGTACCTGATATGGTTGAACTGTCCACGACTGAACTTAAAACCGCCTTTTTCACTGCCAACAAAATATGCAGAATGCTCTGCGTCGAAGAAGTGTCCCGTTAAGGCTTCGAGGTATTCATTGTGTTCACCTTTCAACGAGTAATTGAGCATTACGCCAGTCTCTTGGAAGTATCCGTCAACGAGTGCTTGCTCGGCATTGGAGCGGTAGCCAATCTTGGCAGCTTTCAGGTCTTCTTTATAAAATTCTTTCTGTAATGGGAGCATCTCCAACATGGACTTGAGTTTGTCATTTATTGGATCATTTACGTAAATTGAGTCGGAGAGATACTGAGCGATAAACTCACGGCTTATGCCTTTTTGGTTACTAGCCTTTAGATGGTCGAGCACTTCAAAGAGCTTTGCGGCATCCGGAATAGCGGCGATTTCTTCATGAACAATGGTACAGATTTTAGGAGGCTGTTGTGCCATATCGATCACGTAGCTCAGCGTTTCAAAATAGCGTTTCTTTTCAGGAAACTCTATACCGAGCCCATCAAAGTAAAACTCATCCTGTTGCTCATAATGAAACCTTCCGTTTTCACATTTCAATATATGGAAAACTGCCTCCTTATCTCTATATTTAGGGTCTTCTATCTCAACAAACCAATAGTTGTCTTTTAGCGTTTGAATTAGGAACTCACCCTTCAAACACTCTTGTTTAATCGCCATTTCTTTTACTACGGCATCAATGATCGGGCTTAACGCATCCCCTTTGGCCTTTGGACGGACAGAAGTAATCGTGGAGTTGTAGATACTTTGCGTCACTCTATCTGTTGTATAAAAGCTTGCCTTGGGGTCAGTTAAGTCAAACTTTTCATAACTTTCAGCTGTATCTAAAACTACGAGTAATGGCTTTCTAGCATCTATATCTACAGTCTCAATAAAATCAATCTGCACGGGCCATTGCTGATGTTTCAGTTTCTCAAAGCCATCCTCTTTCAAAGACGCGTTTACAACCTGTAAACCACCAGCATCATCGATAACCTGATAGATACGTCGATACACATTTTCTACATCACGCTTGTTATAGTGTTCCCGCCAACTGGCCTCAATAGGCTTCAATTGCATAGATACATAGCCAGAGAAATACGTATTCATAAGATCAACGAACTGGTAAATTGCCCCAGTTTTCGTCTTTTGCAGTGAAATAGGCTCTTGACCTGTAATGTCGATAGCATTTGTCGTAAACTTTTTCTTCCCTGGGCTATGCACTATGAGATTACCCTTAGGGTTGCGTCGCAATAGCCCGCTTTCCGTATCAAACTCAAATTTGGCTTGCTTTTCAATGTAGCTGGGCGACTTGTATACCGTTTCTATCGGCGAAAAAGTGGTACCGTCCATCGATATGAATAAGGAGTTAAAACGTACGCTCTCCTTGAGTTCAAATTTTAAGCATTTATAGACAGTATGCTCGAAGAATTTATCTGGCTCGACAAAAAGAAACGTTTCTCCAAGCCCTGAAAAAAACTGGCTTGGTGTAACTTTGCCTATAGCTCGTACGAAAAGGCGCCCCAGTAGGAGCAGATCACAGTCTTCAAACTGTACACGCTCAAAGGCGATATCCACTGATTCAGGCTTGTTTTTTTCTTGTTTTTCGAGCAAGACCCAATAGTAACGAGAGTGTCTAATCAATGCTTTAGGCTTACATGCTCGCTCCACTAAACTCAACTGCTTCGCGTAATCTACTTTCCCCATGTTTTTGTCTAATGACACTTTGTAAATTACGTATTTTTGGCTCAACGCTTCGAAATTAAAGGTTAATTCAATGAGGGTAGTTAAACTTCGGCTCATTTTCTTCGCTCCGTACTTAGATTCAGAAATTCGAGTAATTGACTCATTGGCGGAACATTATTTGTGCCTGACACACCGTCGATAATTCCCGGTATTTCAATAACGTCTGCAAGCTCTGGGCTAGTATGTTTGACAAATTGCTTATCATTAACCACATATTTTCGCGAATTTATTCCTTCCGCTCCGCTCCAAATAGTATTGATATACATCGCTTGCATGTACTTGTTTGCAAACTCGATTGGAGGATTCACCCTAATTTCATCCAACTTGACTTTGCACTTATCCAAGGTGTTGTCGTGAACCAAACAGCCTGTTTCTAAATCCCAATGTTTGACGTCAACCAAAAGGATTTGACTGCCAAGTTCGATGTATCCATCAAACCACTCCACACATCCATCAGGCATAGTTTGAATCTCATAGCCAAACTCCTTCAAAATTGCGCAAACCGCTTCTTCACCAAGCGCCCCCATATAGAGATCAAACATGGCAGGTGCTAACATAAATTGGTTACTACCAAATGTTGTAGCATACCCATTAGCTTCGAAATGTGCATAGACTAAAGGATTTTTCATAAGCAAAGCCAGGCGAGCAGACTGCTCAGAAACATCTCTTAACCCTGGTACATCTGAGGGATCAATGAAAATTTCGGTGATCCCTTTCTCATCGGAATAGTTGATTTGATACTGGTACTGACCTAAAGGTTTCTGTACATCGATATAGTAACGAACCTCCTCGCCTGTTGGTGATTGCAACATAGTTGGTTTTCTCAACATCCAGGACCTCAACCTTTCGTACTGACCGATTGCATTCTCGTTCTGGTGCTCATACACACTAGTGACTAGTCTTTGGATATGCGCAAAATTTCGTGAAGCTCTCGGATGGTAGGACATAGTTTGTTTATCATGCTCCTGTGATTTTCGGTGCTGTTTGATATTGGTTATCAATGCTCTGTACTCATGGGATAAATACGAGAGATTACGACTGTCTTTGGCTAACGTTTCAACAAAATCAGTAACCGCATCATACATGATGGTAATTTCAAGTTGTTTCCATTCGGTACGGCACATTCGACCGAGTGCTTGCTCGATGAAACGATAAACTGCATATCGGTAGTCTTCGCTCCCTTTATAGGTTGTGATCATTGAGCTCACAGCAAAGCCACTAACCTTTGGTGAAATTAGGAACTTGAGTTTTGATTTAACTTCGTTGGCAACAACAATACCTTTTTCGTGAAGCATCAACGCATCATGAATGTTCTTTTTAATTGCCACATCTCGTGCCTTCGCATCTAGATCTTCGCCAATTCTGCTACCAATCAAGCTCTTGGGCTGTTCTAAATAAATAGAATCAATATCAGTTTTACTCTGGAATGGTGCGGTACCCTCAGGACCAACGTACGTCAACGTATGTTTTTCAGAAATTGTGTAAGATGGTGACAACCCCGCCCCAGTCGCCTGATAGTTTGTAATCACTGCAACTTTCTCAGTGGTGTTCTCCAACATATTTAATATTGCCTGGAACTGATCATTCCTAAATGAAGCAGCATTGATGTTCTCGAATATTGTGACACCGTATTTTTGGCCAACTTTCACCATAAAATCCATAAATTCAAGATTCTTATAACTTTTGTTGAGCATACAGAAATGGTATCTGTTATCAGGATGAAGAGAGAACAGACGGATAGATTCAAGCAGCTTATTAGCTCGGTTTACGGCAAATTTCAATTGAGCTATGCCCACATTTAGTAGTTTACACAGCTCATTTTCCAGTAATGCTGGGTGAAGTTTTACCCCTTTGAATTCCTTGTACAGCTCCGCAACACCACCCCACTCCACACGCTCAGATATGCCTTTTACGCTAACTTGAATCTGGTTTACTTCGTACCTACGCTTATCGCAGTATTCCGTTTGTATCGCCACTTTTTGTGCAGGATTAAGAAGAACTAATCGATCTGACAGAACATCACTTAAATACTCGAGATCAAAGTTATGGATTGCAGTTCGGCTTGTAGCAGTTGCACTAATACCAAGGACCCTAGCCCCAGCCAAAACCCAGTGAGCGAGCAAGCCGGTTGATGTTAATGCCAAATCAAACGTGTTAGCGCTAGCGGTATTATCTGTGTCGCTATACTTGGCAATGTTGGCGATTTCGTACCCGCTATCGTGGAAACTATAAGCTTTATGTTCATTTTGGACTTTGAAGCTTAACCGGGAAGAGAGTAAAGACATGATGCTTGGTGTAATTTCCACCAGTCCCAAGTTATTGAGCACTTTACCTACCAGATTCTCTGTAGTGTAGGTTTTCGGGTCTTCTGAGCTTTCTAAGTTCTTTTTAAGTTTAAGGATCGCACTTAGCATACCGTTGCAGAATGTTCTAACAAGCTGAGCGCCATTGTTCACAAACTGTATGGCACTTTCGGCACCGCCAGGGCCAATCTCGTGGCTGACTAACGCATGGTTAATCTGTGATTTCAACACTTCGTGCCTAAAGTTAATGGCATGAATGGACATTCTGTCAGAGAGAAGCGTGAATATTCGATTTTGATTTTCACTTCCCTTCTGAATTGTCGCGTCTGTGATAAACGGACGATAGCTGACAAACCATTTGTCTTTATATTCCGCAAGCGCATTGCGAAACCGGTCAAAGCACTTATCAACTCCGTCAAACTCAGGTGCCCCGTGAATTCTGAAGCTATCAAAACTCGAATAGAACTTGCGGGTTAGAGCAATGATGTCGTAATCAGATACAGTGTTGATTAAGTGGGTAAGGAATTCACTTTGCTGACGGTCGAACTCATCGAGGATCAGCAGTGAGTTATCAAGAAAGTCGCTTATTCTGTAGCTTTTATCTATGCCATGCCACGGGTAGAGCAGCTTGGATGTAGTAAGAAATAGTACCTGAGTTTTACCCTGATCAATCCTTCTCGCCGGGAAGATTCGGTCTAAAATTTCATCTAACTTCGCATCTAGGGTTTCTTTCCCTTTTAAGCATGCTCTTAGCAATGTGAAAATTTTACGGTGTTGATCTCGTAGGTCCTCATCAAACACCGCCGTATTGCTGCTATTTTTTGCTTGATTTAGCAACTCGACCTTATCGAGTATCGTTTTAACTTCCCTTTGCTGCTGTATATCGAGAGTCTCAAATATTGTCGCCCAATCCTCATCGGATAATTCAGCAATGCAAGTATCTTGGGCTGGAATCCAAATAACATTGCGTTTCAGTTCTTCTTTTTGTAAAGAGCTAAGCGTTGCCCTGTCATCAATACGATCAAGCAAAGAGTTATACGCTTCCTTCACGTTGAGTCTTAAGTTCGTTGAGTAAATGAGCGTTATCTTTGAATCAGCTATTAAGTGTTCAAGTTGAAGCTCCGTAGCCTGATAGGTCTTACCAAGGCCTGTTTGGGCATCAACAATTGCCAAAAAACCGTCTTTTGACTGGCAAGTTTCAGGACCTGCCATTTCTAGATAAGTTTCAAGTAATGCGCTCATTACACTCGCTCCAAGATGTTTTCCTAACAGTTAGCCACAGACTAACTTGACGATAAAATAGCCAAGCAATATTATGTCGCTAATGAAGACAGGTAAATACTGAATACATATACACGTCGCATAATTAGACAGGAATTGGAAAATGCGTAAATGGCCAATAAGATGGGATCTACTCTTCCGGTATAGAATGATCGAAGTCATTGCATTATGGGAAGGTAGATTAACAACCAACCATCTGATTCAGAGTTTTGGCATTGGTCGGCAGCAAGCTTCAAAAGACATCAACACTTATCTTACAGATGTAGCCCCTGGTAACCTTACCTATGACAAACAGCTGAAAGGTTACAAACCCAGCAGTAACTTTGTCCCAAAGCTAACGAGCGGTCATGCTGATGAATATTTACACATTCTTTCAAGAAGTGAAGATATAACCATCACATTTAAAGAGCTTGATATGGGCTTTGAAAATACAACGATGGTCCGTCCGGTAACACGTAACATTGCGCCTGAAATCTTACGCCCACTGGTTCAAGCTATCAGAGAGAAGAAACGTGTCGATATAAGCTACACATCACTAAAAGATGGGATTGAGGTTGATCGGTTGATTTCCCCGCATACTCTCGTTTGCACACCACTACGTTGGCACGTTCGAGCTTATTGTGAGTATTCCAGAGGCTATAGAGATTTTGTGTTGAGCCGAATTCGAGGTGTTCCAGCTCTTGATACAAAAAAAATAAAAGGGAAAGAACAAGATGAGCTTTGGAACACTCACCTCTCTATTAAGTTAATCCCCGACTCCAGATTGACCGAAGCCCAGGCCAAAGTGATTGCACACGACTACGGTATGGAAAAAGGCATCCTGGCAATATCGACGAACGCAGCATTGGTTCGCTATGTTCTGGATGCTTATAACATCGATATTAACGTGTTGAATTCGAACCCCAAAGGACAACAGATCATCTTAGGGAATTTTGAAGAGCTGAGACCGTACCTAATATTCTAATCACAGTATATCTTGGCGAGAGACTGCTTATCCGCACATAAAGAGAACTTGCTGTGTGGGCGCCCGTTAATCATCGTCACGTACCAATGAAGTAAGCTAAGCCATCACGGATTCGTCAACCTGTGGGATAAACCCTGCAACGATGATTTCAACCATACATTTTGGCATTAGAACCGTAACATTCAAATCACCGTGTATATCTGCTTGAGCTGTATATCCATCTGGATGCCAGTAACTGTACAAGTTTGCCAACTTTCATGTGCTAGCCCAATCAAAGTTCGTTAGCGGTACAGTTAAGTGTATAACCACAATTTTTATCTGCATTTTTTCTATATGTCGAACAACTCCAAAACTTACCGTACTTACCATTTCTTAGCTTCATCTCACTACCACAACGCTTACAGAGCGGTCGAATGTCGCCACACTCTTCGTTAATGCATTCCTGAAAGCCAGGCTTAGTCGTACTGCTCATCGGGCTACCACACTGGCTACATGGGGTTTCCTTGTGTTTACAGCGAGGATAAAAAGAACACGACAAAAACTTACCGTAGCGACTAACGCGCTCTTTCAATATTCCTGTTTTACAGCTGCTACAAGAAATCTGTTCAAACAGTTTCTGTACAAACGATGCATCAAATTCATCGGTATCTACGAAGTATTTGTTCTTTATAAGTTCGATGACAAAATCACTGACATCAGTCATATCAGCTAATAGGTACGCTCTATGTTTTGCTCTGGTTAAAGCGACATAAAAAAGACGTCTCTCTTCAGCAAACTCGTAATCATCACCTTTAGGTAATAGCGCGTCCACCAGCGGAGGGGTTACTTTTTGAGACGGGAAGCCGTGCTTACCCGTTGTTAATCCCGTAATAATGACATAGTCGGCTTCTTTACCCTTAGAGGCATGGAATGACTGACAGGTAATCTGTAAGGATGGGTACTGTCTATTAATTTCTTGAAGCTGCTGGTAATCAGGCATTTGATGCCAAAATCTGGCTAGTAGATACACCTTATTCTGCGCTGGTTTACCTGAGGTATGAACGCAAGCCAAAACAGCATTAAGCGCTTTTTCTAGGGGAGATACACCTTGTTCATTTCTGCCTTGTCTGAGGATCGATACAGCAGGCTTGTTAACCTTAATAAGGGACTGAATGTCTTTTTTGATTTGTACTGGGTTTCTGGAGACAAATTGCGTTGCCACATCTCCAATCGCACTGTTAAAACGAAACGTTAAATCCAATTTTGTTTCCGAAGTCGCACCGAAATACTCAACAAAATTGGTAGTCAGCTTAACGTCTGCGCCACTGAAGCGATAGATAGCCTGCCAATCATCCCCAACGCAAAACAGCGAGGTACCAGGCAGTGAATCACGCAACGCTTTGACAAGCCTAGCTCTGGACTCTGAGATGTCTTGAAACTCATCCACTAAGATGTATTTCCAGGATGAAACAAACTGTCCGGTTTGGACATACATCAATGCTTTGCTGATCATGTCATTGAAATCTATCCACTGCTTTTCACGAAGAAACAGCTCATACCGATTGTATAGTGGATACAACAGCTCTAACGCTTTCTCTGTTTGCTTAGGGTCGATTGAATTTCTAATGACGTTCTCTATAGCAATATCATCAAGGCAAGCCGCTTTGTACATATCCACCAAAGTACTAAACAATTTAGCCAATTCTGTTACTTGGCCTAACTGGCGAAGGTTATTGAGTAAATCCTGTGGAGGGATGGGGTTAAATTCGACTTCACGCTCCAACAATTTATGTTCAAGCACCTGAAGAAGCTTTCCAACTTTATGTTGGTGATAGAACACCTCAACATAACCAGTCTGGTATTGCTTGTGCGTTTGGCGTTTCCATTCAATCGACTCTTGATAGCGATCTTTATCAATCCACGGGGCTGTATTACCGTGCTCATCAGTACCGTAGTATTCAATGTAAATATCGTGGTCTGGTAAATAAAAGTCTGGGTGATATTGACGATATTGATCTGTACTTACGTCAAATCGATAGCTCGCCTCATACTCATAATTAATTCCGTTTCTAAATAACCAGTTAGCAATGACAACCTCACCGTAACTCTTTACCTGGTCCCCTTTCAACGAACGGATGTCATTGTCAGTTAAGTACTGTAGATACTCACCTTCACTTTGAAACTCAAAATGGTTCTTATCAACAAAGTAATACGAGCTGAAGTACTCAAGTAAAGACTCACGGTAGCCATCATCAAGCATGAGTTGATCTAGGTTATCGTTCATCCATTTTGATTTAGCTTTAATGTCGTCTTCAAATGGGGATAGGTTTGGTTTTGAACCTTCAACTTCAGCGATAATTTTCATACCCAAGCTATGGAACGTGCTGGCTCTCACTTCATCAAAACCCAGTTTGTCTTTGATGCGCTCGTCCATTTCCTTAGCTGCAATACGGCCGTAAGCCAGTAGCAAGATATCATTTGCAGTCGCTTGTTCACTATTAATCAGGTACCCAGTTCTACCAACCATAACACTCGTTTTACCGGTACCCGCTCCGGCTAAAAGTAGATTGTTGTCGTTATCTGTAATACAAGCGATTCTCTGCTTCTCTGTTAACGGGTTGGATTCAACGTTGTCGAAAAACACTCCGTATTCTGTTAGCTGCTTTTGGACGTAGGCATCTCGCATATTCTCAATATCTGACGGCTTCCAGGCACAAATCACATCAAGTGTCTGAGCGACCTTTTGGGCTAGTTCGCTTAACCCTAAAGCTGACCGCCATCCCTTCCACTTTTTCACTTCTTTATTTGCGATGGTTTGAAAGCTTTGAGTTTCAGACGTTCTAATAAAACTTGCGACAGAGGCGTTCTCCACTTGGTTCAAAAATGGAATCAGTTTCTGAGCGTTACTGTTGGCCCAAAAAGGAAAGAAGGTGTGTTTGTGTCGATGTGCAAATAGGTAGCTCAACATCGGAACGGACAAACCGGCGTCATTTGTTTCAAACGACAAAACGCCACCTGAAAAGCCTAATTTGGCTACTGGAGGAGCAACTATCGTATCCCACTTGTACAACGTTTTTATATTGTCTTTGAAGATGGTAATACCGTCTTCGTTAACGTTTACCTGTTGTCGCTTGCCAAGAAGGTGTGCCAAAAAATTGGTTTTGAGGATAAGTTTCGTCATTAAAAATACAATCGCAAAGTTGGGATGATAACGTTATATGCAACTGTAGTTTACATGACAAAGTATGAACTATAGTGATCTACATCGGTATTGGCAGGAATAGAGCTCTGACTTTTACCCAGAGCCCTCTGAAGGTATTGAGCAAGTATTCAATTCGCGTCCTTTAAATAACTCGCCTCGATGATAACGAAGGTATGGTCTGTGGGCCGGCATGATGTTAAATGCCATATCTTCCTTCAAACCGATCACATCAGGTGATTCCAAGTAGCTTGAAATCATTACTTTTCCATAATCATCAAAGGAGATGAAACGCTTTATCTACAACAGTGTTTTCGTTGTAACAGGAGGTATTTTCAGACGTAAACTGACCCATATATCAATCTCATTCGTTGATACATGAGTCGGTTGGATATGATGATTAAGTCTTAATAATTGTGACTTGGGTTGCTGTGCGTCATTACGGTATCAAACCAGGGTTCTGCCTTTGAGCGTAACACCGCATAATCTAATCAAACCTAAGGGGGCAAGCAAACGCCAAATGAGACAGTATCTAGTTCCTGACCTCAGTTCGACTTTGAATCCAATCAGATATATCAGAGCTTAACCATCTGTCCGTCTCGTTTACTCATCTTTATTAATATCCAGCTTTTTATTACACCAAGCCATAATTTTCTCTGCATAGATAGTAACAACACCAACACCTAGCATAAGAAGAATATAGAGCCATCCAAGCCAGTAAAAAGGCTTTGGCACATTCGGAGCTATAATTGCAGCTATGCTACCGAACGACATTAGCGAAAAAACAACTTTCCAGAATAATTCCTGCATAGTGAACCTTTAACTCAGTTAATAGAACACCCAAACTAGCATGTCTTATTTATTTCCAAAATCAGCATGTAGCACCACTCAAACGATCAAAGTAGTTGCATACGAAGGTATGCGTAAAGGAGAAATGGCTTTCCATAACTGTAAATGTTAACTGCTCTAGAATTAGCTTCTTCGCACGTCGGTCACAAGTGCGAAGAAGCTCTCCATTTTACTTGTTACAACCAACACGATGCTGAATCCACTCAGATATATCAGAGCTTAACCACCCTACACTTCTTGGCCCTAGTGAAACACTTTCAGGGAAATGCCCGTCTTTCATCCAACTGTAAATTGTACTTCTGCTAACTCCGACAATTTGCTTAACTTCTTCTAAGCGCAATACTCTTAAATCTTCCATATCAATCACCTGTACACCGTAGTGCTTTCCAATAATTAAGTACTGTTTACAGTATTTAACTGCCGGTATTCTTCGCACAACTGACTTAAGGAAAAAACTAACTGGCGTTTAATCTGTACATTTAGCATCGTGATGTCCTTTTAACTTCCAAATAAAACCAGCATAAAACTATGTGCAAAATTTCCTAAATGCGTGATACACATATCAGGAATACTAAAATCACGATATAACCAATTGTTTTAAAAGAAATTTAAAACTGATTACGGAAAAATGAGATAGAGTTACGGCATTTACCAATGCAATAATTAGTCATAGATGAGACGTAGATCACAAAATAAATCTAAATTTAAACCGAGGAGAACGTTATTAAATGAAGCGTAGGTTCGACGAACCACGAACCGAAGTGTTAAATGAAGTTTTATATTTCCTTTGTCAAAGCCCTAATAAAAATTTAATTATTTACTAAATAAATTAACAATTTTTATTAAACAACGAAATTAATTGTGGCTAGTAAGTCGACCTAGTATTATTCTTGGTAAAAAGTTACCGATGAAACCAACACAAGTATTTACAAATGATTAATACATAATTGACTTCAACTATTCCATTAAATGTTCAGTTAAGACATTGTCGGCATATAGAACTAAACACAGATCGTATATCAAAGAGATAAATATATCGCTCTCGAATGATTTAAATAATAATTTTGGCGATTACCTTGTTGCGGTATCGCGCTGAAGGAAAACAATACATTACTTGAGTAACTATCCAATTGAATGTCGTCAACTCAACCACCTCAGTATAGGTGGCTTACTTTCTCACTTAAAGGCAGTCAGAAATTTGGGCAACATCACTCACATCATAGGTGCCACCTTTGTGCTGTGCTACCTAAAGCCGTTAGAAAAGCATTGTCATTTTTGCCTACAAAAAAGCAGTAAAGTTAATTTCATTAAATCTACTACTTAACGAATGTAGTAACAAAAAGACATGTCTTTTTGTACTATATAGATACTAGTACTAAATCGCATGACTTTTTGTACTACGTGATTGTTGCTCCATCTTGATCGGTTTAGAAACTGACTAAAGGGCCAAACAACTGAACGTGGCACATTCTACTGGTTCCTAGCATTCGCTAGAACGAAAGGTATTCCTCCACTAAATTTAAAGCGTTTCCGTCCTGCTACAATGTTTAAAAAAAGATCGAAACCACCATTTAGAGCACGGTTTTGCATCGTTCCCTGTTTGTTTTATCCGTTTTTCAAAGGTTTTTAATATATCTAAAAACTAAGCGGGGATTTTGGAACTACAGTTTTAATGTTATTGTGATTATATTGCTAGGTTAATTAAGGAAAGGGCATGAAGGACATACTTGACGGTTTGAAAGAACTTATTTTATTCACATTAGCTATCGTACTTTTGTTCCTAGGATGGGCTTTTTCTGGTGGTTTTACACCACTTGACATATTAGTACCATTGGCCATTATGATTCATTACATCTGGGCTCTCAAATTTAAAAATAAAAATCAGTGATACTTAACGCACCAATTAAGGAGGTAACATGTGGTTTTCAGTCATTATAATTTATTCTTTATTCCTCTACTCTAAATATAGGAAAGGCTATTTCTACTTATCAAAACCTAAAAGGAGTTCACCCAATGGCGACTCCATATACGAAGAGGATCATAGACATTCACTCAATCATACATTATCACTCGGAAATATTTACCACAAAAATGACTAATGGTTGTACTGTTCTCTGGGAGAAATTTTTTGGAAATAAAGTATAAGTATAGTTGTGATAGAAAGAAACTAACTATTGGGGTGTTTCTATGTTAAAAAAATCGTTAGGACCTATATTTCATTATTCATTGTGACCGTTTAAATATGCGAACATTAAACGGGTCAAAAATCATTGATATCAGACACAAATGCATCTACTGCTTGTCGGATATTTAAAGCAAAGACCTCAGCAAGCTTTGACATTGGTTTGTGAGCAGGTGTCAGTATTGCGTGATCATAAGCTATAGCTGGAGCAAAGGGGCGAAATACAACGTTCCCTTGATTTCCTTTATATAGTTTGTAACTAGCTGCACTGATGGGGTCACAGATACAAGCACATAGCTGTTGTTCGACAAACTCAAAACCAGAGATGTAGTTCTGTAGCTCAAATCTAGGTCGATAAGTGACGTTATGTTCTTCAAATAACAGTCTTGTGTGTTCACTTGCTGAATGACGGGTAAACAGCGCTGCTAGTGGAACATTATCTAAGTCTTTTGGAGTAATGAGCGGTTTACTCGCTAAAGGGTGATCCTTGTGTAATGCACACACTCCCTCAAGCTGTATAGGTTCTACATGAAATGAATCTCTGTCCTTAGGCAGCTCTGAATAACCTATATCGTACTGCTGAGATGCAATCCAGTCTTGAACAATAGTAGAACTTCGCATCATCATGGATACTTCTACTTCAGGTCTGTCCTTTACATATTCGGCAATAACGTGCGGCATAAAAAATAATGCTGCAGCAGGCATACAAGCAATACGTAACTTCCCTCTAGTGAGGTTTTTCACTTCTGCCATTAACTGCGTTGAACGCGTTAAACGCTCTAAAATCGCATCAGTTTCTTCTAGCAAAAAATATGCTTCAGGGTTGGGGATTAAACGCCCCTTTTGTCGTTCAAAAAGTGTCAACCCTAGCTCCTTCTCAAGACCTACGATCATAGAGCTCACTGCAGGTTGAGTTCGGCATAAAGTTTTTGCAGCCACAGTCACCGATCCCGAACGCATTACAGCACGGAACGTTTCTAATTGTTTTATCGAAAGATTGCTCATGACACCCTATAAGTAAAATTTATGACTTTAGAGTAATTTTAAATTTGTTTTTATTGATTGTCACCAATAAAATAACCAAATAATTACAAATACAACAATAAGGAAACATACAGTGGAGCAAAAATTTCGATACTTGCTCACGGCCTTAATTGCATCAGTAGCTCTAATGCAATTTGTTCAGGTCGTGACACGATATATTTTTGAGGTCCCAATTATGGGACTCGAAGAATCAATGGTCATTCCTACAATCTGGCTATATATGCTTGGGGCAGTTAATGCTTCAAGAGAAGACTCTCAGATACGAGCAAATGTCTTAGAAATTTTCATCAAAAGTGAACGCGGGCACACAATTTTGGCACTAGTAGGCGAAATTATAAGTTTTATTATTTCGAGCTGGCTTACTTACTGGGCATGGGATTATGTCAAGTACGCTTGGCGCGTATGGAAAGAAAGCCCCACTCTCTATATACCTACTTTTTATCATGAATGTTCCGTATTCATCGGACTTCTTCTGATCACACTTTTTATTGCCATACATATCGTAAAGCTGGTTAACCAACTTAGAACTCCATCGTCTTTCGTAAATAAGGTGAAACAATGATTGAAGTCGCTCTATTAGCCGTCTCAGTTTTAGTCATACTACTGACTCTCGGCGTTCCCCTTCCATTTTGTTTCGGCGGTGCACTGATGGTCATGAGTTTTGCCGGTGACATGTCGATGAAAGGCAACATGATGTGGGGCGCTGGGCAATTAATGAACCCCGTTTTGTTGGCTATTCCCCTATTTGTATTGGCAGGAACCATAATGAGTAGAAGTGGAATCGCTGCTAGTCTATTAGGTTTTGTGAACGTATTTGTCGGTCATATACGCGGTGGTCTAGGTATCGTAGCTTCTGTTAGTTGCGCGATTATCGGTGCCATTTCTGGAAGCGGATTAACTGGTATTGCGGCTATCGGGCCACTTCTTATCCCCGAGATGGAAAAACGAGGCTACCCGCGAGCTTATGCGACAGCACTCATTGCTAACTCGTCAATATTAGGTCTACTCATTCCGCCAAGCGTGACAATGATTGTTTATGGTTGGGTTACTGACACATCAATTCTGGCTTGTTTCCTCGCGACACTTGGTCCTGGATTGTTGGTTACGTTCAACTTTGCCGCAATCAATATGTTTATGGCTCGTAAGTTCCCACTTGTTTTAGATGACAAGCTGAGCTTACCAGAGATGTTTAAGAAAGCTTCTAGCCAAACATTTAACGCGGTGCCTGCTTTATTGATGCCAGTAATTATCCTTGGTGGTATTTATGGCGGCATTATGACTCCAACAGAAGCTGCGGCAGTTGCTGTTATCTATGCTGTTCCAGTCGGCTTTATGATCTATAAAGGATTGAGTTGGAAGACATTATTAGAATCCGGCAAAGAGTCTGCAACAGCGGTTGGATCTATCATGTTTATGATTTTATTCAGTCTAATTCTTAGCCAAATGTTTGTTGTAGAAGGAATCCCCCAACAATTAGTTGAAGCTATCTTCAATATTACTGATGACAAATTTTTATTACTAATTTTTATTAATCTGTTGTTGTTTGTCGTTGGTATGGTCGTGAACGATTTGACTGCAATCATTCTTATAGCGCCTTTGCTTTTGCCACTAATGACGGCAATTGGCATCAGCCCAATTCAATTTGCCGCAATCATGGGAGTCAATACCGCGATGGGCGGAGTGACCCCACCATATGCGTCAATCCTATACCTTGGTGCTCGCATTGGTAACGTAAAATTCTCTGAAGTTGTTGGGCCGGCAATGCTACTCATTTTATTTGGGTATCTACCTGTCGTAATTCTTACGTCTTTTTGGTCAGAATTATCTCTGTACCTCCCTACTATGTTTGGTTATTAAAAGGAAATTAACAATGTTAAAAACAAGTAAGTTAAAACCATTAAAAACAATAAAAAATGTCACTATGTTGGCATCACTTATGGCCGCCGCCCTAAGTACTTTCCCTGCACATGCTACAACGCTAAAAATCAGTCATGTACGCCCACAAGGTACCGTAGTTGATAATGACATCAAGCAGTTAAGCAACGATCTAAAAGCCTCGACAGATGGCGACCTTAAACTAAGAGTCTATGCTGCTAACGCTTTAGGTGATTACACGTTAGTACAGGAACGAATTTCAATTGGTGCAATTGATATGGCATTGCAACCAGCCTCCACATCTACCGACCGTAGAATGCAAATTGGTTTATTACCTTTCTTAGCAAACGATTGGCAAGAAGCTCAAAATATCTACGGTTCAAATGCACCAGTACGCGAAGCAATGGAAGAGCTATTTGCTAAACAAGATATAACATTGCTCGCAGCCTACCCTGTTTACTTTGGAGGAATTTCGTTAAACCGTAATGCAGTTGGTGCTGGTGATCCCGATATAACCAAAGGTATTAAGCTTCGTGTACCACCGATCAAGAGTTTCCAGTTATTAGCAGATAACGTCGGCTATATTGGTTCACCCCTACCTTTTTCAGAAGCTTTTACGGCAGTACAAACTGGTGTAGTTGATGGTGTTATTGGTTCTGGAGCTGAAGGCTATTACGCTTCATTCCGTGATGTAACAAAAACCTATATTCCTCTCAATACCCACTTCGAAATCTGGTACCTGATGATCAATTCTGAGCGCTTAGAAGATCTCGATGAAGCAGAGAGAGCAGCTCTCAAAACAGCCGCAGCTCAATTTGAAAACCGTCGTTGGGGCGCTGCACAACTAGACCAGAAAGCCAATGAACAAAAACTGGTAGAAGCTGGTGCAACAATCATAGAAATGACTCCAAGTCAGTTGAGCAAAACAGCTAACAAAGTACGCGCTACAGTATGGCCTCAAATTATTGACGATATCGGTTCTGATTGGAGCCAGCCAATCTTAGACAAAGCGCTTAATTAAGAAACACCAACCAAAGGGGGCACCCCTGCCCCCTCAACGAAAGCATAAGAGAATGTTATGAAACCGGAATATATTGTTGTCGGTGGCGGAATTGTGGGTTGCGCACTAGCTTATGGCCTTCTTAAAGCGGGTCATCAGGTAACAGTACTGGATGGCGGCGACCTCGATCATCGTGCATCTCGTGGCAATTTTGGCTTGGTTTGGTTGTCGAGTAAAGGGCTCGACGCACCTCACTATGCAGCATGGACTCGCCGATCTGTAAAGTTATGGAAAGAGCTCGCAGAAGAATTAGAAAACGTTACCGGACATAGGCTTAACCTAGTGCAAGAAGGGGGATACGATTTCCACTTCTGTGAAGAAGAATTAATGGCTAAAGCTAAGCAGTATGAGCACCTACGTAAGCAATTGAATAGCGACCATCCATATGAAATTTGGGATCGCAAACGCCTAATACAGGAGGAGCCCGAAATTGGCCCTGACGTCGTCGGTGCAATTTACGGAGCAGAAGATGGTCATGTCAATCCATTGAAGTTACTCAATGCGTATACTGCAGCGATCCGAAAGCTCGGTGCTAATTTAATTACTGGAACTAATGTGTCTGATATTAACCAAGATAAGTCGGGAACGTTTCAAGTCACATTAGAAGATGGGAGGATTTATTCTAGCGACAAAGTTGTTTTGTCTGCAGGTTTAGGAGCAGCTCAATTAGGCCCAAAACTCAACTTCAAAGCATTAGTCTCTCCTCAAAAAGGACAAGTTTTAATCACTGAAAAGCTCCCCAAAAAGATGAAGCGCCCCTCCGGTATTATTCGCCAGGTAGATGAAGGTGGTATCCAGATAGGAGACTCTAAGGAAAATGCTGGATTTGACAACAATGACACCATCGAAACTACAGCTGCTATAGCTGAGCGAGCGATTGCTGTTTATCCATTTTTAGAGCACACCAGGCTAATTCGAAGTTGGGGTGCGACTCGGATCGTTTCACCTGATGGCCTACCAATATATCAACAATCAAAAACACATCCAGGAGCTTACCTAGTGAGTTGCCACAGCGGTATTACACTAGCCGCAGTCCATAGTTATTTGTTACCGCATTGGCTTGAGCAATCTACTAACGCACCAGATTTGGAGGTATTCAGTGAAGACAGATTCTAGATTCCAACGACTTGCCTCAGATAAAGAAAAAGCATCAATTCAGTTTGAATGGGAAGGTCAATATTACATGGCGAATGACGGAGATACCATAGCTGCAGCATTGCTAGCAGCAACGGTAGATCATACTCGTACAACGCCTCAATCCGGCTCACCAAGAGCACCGTTTTGTATGATGGGTAGTTGCTTTGAGTGCCGCGTTGAAGTCGATGGAGAACCTAGCGTTCAAGCTTGCATGAATTTGATTAAAGACGGCATGAAAATTCGCCGACAAACAATGTAATAGGAGGTTTCATGCTAGAACAATCAAACATGAATTTTGATGTGTGTGTGATCGGAGCTGGGCCTGCAGGAATGGCTGCGGCAGTTCAATGCGCTATTGCGGGAGCAAATGTCATGGTTATCGACGAGCAAGCTCAACCAGGAGGCCAAATTTATAGAGCCATACAAGAATCAGGTCACCCACACGGACATATCTTCGGGCCAGATTATTTAAGAGGTGCCGAACTCGTTAAAACTTTTAACCAAGCTAACATCTCTTATTTCTCTGGCGCTACGTTATGGCGAATTGATTCGGACAACGCGGTTTATTGGAGTCGCGATGGGAAAGCTCAAAAAGCGACCGCGAAAAAAATCATCATAGCAACGGGGGCAATTGAGAGACCATTCCCATTCTCAGGTTGGACACTACCAGGGGTGATGACAGCTGGGGCTTGCCAAATCATGATGAAAACATCAGGCATTGTCCCTAAAGATGCAATCTTGGTTGGAACAGGTCCCCTTCTCTACCTACTCGCCGTACAGATGAGCGATGCCGGCGCTACACCGAAGGCCATTGTCGATACTCAGCAAAGCGCAAGTTACTTTAAAGCAGCCGGATATTGGTTGAATGCATGGCAAGGACGCAATTACATAGCCAAAGGCTTAACGCTCCTTTCCAAGATTCATAAGCTTGGGATCAAGCGCTATACATCTTCTACTCACATTGAAGCACTAGGTAGCCAACGTTTAGAAGGCTTAACCTTTCAAAGCTCAGGAAGAACCGTCGATCTTAAAGGTGAAACTGTCTTAGCACATATTGGAGTGATTCCTAACGTCCAACTCACTCGCGCTATGGGGTTGGAACATGTTTGGGATTCATTACAAGTTTGCTGGAAGCCTAAGTTAGACAGTAACAACATGAGTTCACGTTACGGTGTCTTTGTTGCTGGCGACAGCGGGGGCATTGGAGGAGCAATCGTTGCAGAATTACAAGGTGAGCTCGTCGCACAAAAAACTCTGCAAGATCTTGAGCTTAACGGTAATCTCATAACTAAAAATAACGATAACCCCATAAAAGCAATAATAAACAAAGAGCTATCAGTACGACCGTTTCTTGATGCGCTGTATACCCCACCTAAGCAAGCCCTCACCCCCAGCGACCAAACGATCGTTTGTCGGTGTGAAGAAGTAACAGCAAAACAAATCCGCGATCACGTAGATCAGGGAGCCTGTGGGATTAATCAAATAAAAACGTTCACTCGCTGTGGCATGGGCCCGTGTCAAGGACGCTATTGCGGATCAACGGTGGCCCATATTATTAGTGACAAAGTCGGCATTTCAATGGAAAAAGTAGGCTACTACCGACTACGCAACCCTATTAAACCATTGAAACTTGGAGAGCTAGCAAGTCTCACCCCCGCAAAGAGTTCATTTATTAAAAAATATAAAAAAGGAAATATTAAATATGAGCAAGATACAGAGACTGCATACTAATCAACGTATGAGCAAAATTGTGACCCATAACGACACAATATATTTATGTGGTCAGGTCGGAGTCCGTGGTACAAGCGTTACAGAGCAAACTAGAGAAGCGCTTACAAGAGTAGAAAGCCTTCTTGTTGAAGCGGGAAGTGATTGTCAGCATGTTTTACAGGTCACAGTATGGCTAGCTGATATGAGCGATTTCAATGAAATGAATACAGTATGGGATGAATGGTTTGATGAAGGGTTCGCACCTGCGCGTGCTTGTGGTGAAGCGAAGCTCGCTAGCCCTGAACTCAAGGTCGAGCTACTTGTGATTGCAGCACGAAAAACCAATATTTAAAATTTGTAGCGATTATCCACCGGTGAAGTCCATGTGTTAACGGTCTAGTTATTGAACTAGACCGTTAACAGAACCATAAATTACATTTTGAAATATATAAGGGCTTGTCTAAAACTCTCCCATTAAGCGTTTGTACTCCACGTCATCTTCATACATCTTGTGGAATACTTTATATTTCGCGTCATAGAACCGCTTAATCTTTTCAGTTTGGGGCATTACGCTCTTACTGATGCGACTCATGGCATTCATAGCGTCTGGGATATCACTGTAGAAGTCAGCGGCGACAGAGCCGAGCATTGCAGAGCCCAGCAATACCGCTTCGCTTTCTTCCGGCAACAAAATCATACAGCCAGTGGCGTTAGCATGTTCCTGTAAGAATACACTATTCTTAGTACCACCACCGCAAGCCATAATGGTATCAATCTCGTATCCAGATTCGTTCATCACTTCAATGATATGACGTGTACCTAAAGCAATACCTTGTAACGTTGCAAGATATTGCATCGCCATATCATCAATGGTTTTCGACATTTTAAGGCCAGTAATAGTGCCAGTTAAATGAGGATTAGCACGTGGCGAACGGTTGCCATGAAAGTAAGGCAACACATGAATATCTTTCGTCAAAAAAGCTATATCTTCTTTGCTACCAGCAAGTTCTAACAAACGGTTATTAAGCAATTGATAGATGGTTTGACCCAATTTATCAGCCTGCTCTTTAGCTCTGTCATAGATTGGATGTGAAGTAATAATGTGGTCAATCAAAGCACCCGTTGCTGATTGCCCACCCTCATTAAGCCAGTAACCAGGTATCATTGCACCGTAGTATGCCCCCCAAACCCCATCGATAAAACGTGCCGTTTTTGATGCCGCCATATGGCAAGAAGAGGTTCCACCAATCAAAGCCAAACGTTTATTGAAATCCGCTTTTTCACCCGTCATCCCCGCAGCACCTAATACTCCTATACCACCAGCATGTGCATCGATGATTGAGGTACCAACAGCTGTTCCGGCTACCAGGCCCAGATCATCCGCCGCATGAACCGTTAGGCCATCCCCGACAGGCTGACCCATTGGCAAAATACGATCGCCAATTGATTGGGCGTTATCTTCAAGTAAGTCTTCTAAACCTATCAGTTCAAAGAAACTCTTATCCCACTTACTTTCGTGACCAAGGTAAGTCCATTTACATACAGTTGAACAAAGCGATCGACTAGCATCAAAGGTAGCTTTCCAAGTCAGGAAATCTGGTAAGTCAAAGAAATAGCCTGCTTTAGACCATGTATTGGGCATATTTTGTTTTAGCCACAATAACTTTGGTGTTTGCATTTCTGGCGAAATACGGTTGCCAACATATGCCAACACTGGGTGTTCAGTAGTGTTGATGCGGTCTGCTTGCGTGATAGCACGGTGATCCATCCACATCACAATATTTTGTTCACTACGACCTGTTGGGCTAACTGTTAAAGGTTCGCCTTTGTTGTCCAATACAACAAGCGAGCATGTAGCATCAAAACCAATGCCTTTTACTTGAATAGGATCGATATTCGCTTGTGAAACGGCGTCTTTTACTGCCAAACACACACACTGCCAAATGTTTTCTGAAGATTGCTCAACAAAGTCTGCTTGTGGCTTAAACATTTGGGTATCACGCTTCGCTTCACCGACTTTACGCCCATGAGCATCGAATACGCCGGCTCGTGCACTACCACTGCCTACGTCAACACCGATAAAATAAATACTCATATCCTTCCCCGTTAAGCCTTATTTTTTTGTAAGAAGATAAATAGGATCAAGATGCCGCCCCACAGCGCCATAGTGAGATAACTGCTCACTCCCAGTAAATTAAGACCGCTTTCTAACGTTTGCAGTACAATCAGTGCTAAGCCAATACCAATAATGCGTCCAAAACCACCATCTGGATTGATGCCACCGAGCACTGAGGCCAAAATCGCAATTAATAGATAAGACTCTCCATAACCAGCTTTCGCTGAGTTGAATTTTGCCATCATTACAATTGCGGCCGCCCAACATAGAATTGAAGAGAGCGCATATACATACAGTGTGGCTTTTTGAGTATTGATGCCTGAGAATCGTGTGGCTTTCTCGTTAGAGCCCATCAAATAAATCGTACGACCAAGACTTGTATGCTCAAGTAAAGCCCACAATCCCATCGCAAAACCGACAAACAAGATAAGTGGCATAGGGATGCCCATTAACGAGCCATTACCTAGAACCAATAGTGCTTCAGGGAATCCTGAAATTACGCTGCCACCTGAGATAAGAACATTAAGGCCATTGATCAACGTCATCATGCCCAAAGTAGCAAGAATTGGAGAGACTCCAAAGTAAGCGATTAATGCTCCGTTAAGAAGGCCAATTACTACTGCTGTAATCAGACCACCCGCTAGTGCTAATACCAACATCGTAGAGCTATCTGGTGCTTGGGTTATGATGCTCGCCATAACTAAGCCACATGCATTTGTAGTAGCGATGATCGATAGGTTAATACCACCAGTCAACATACATACGGCCATTGCCAGTGCCAGCAAACCCAATAGCGGCATTTGCGATGACATCGATTGTAAGTTGCCGATTGAGAAAAATGCTTGACCGCTGGTAAAGCCCATCACCACCAAAATACCAACTAAAATAACCAACAAGTAACGAATGTTCTTATCCGTTGGCAGCTTTAAACTATTTAGAACCTGTTCCATTATGCCCCCTGCGCTGCTTGTTTTTTCTCATTAATAGCGGTCATGCTGATACTGCAAACAATAATCAACCCCGTCACAACGGTGTGCCAGTAAGAAGGCACGCTCAATAGTGTTAAGCCGTTTTTCACTACCGCTAGCAAAATCACACCTAAAATCACACCGAATAAGGTTCCTTTGCCTCCCGTCATACTCGTTCCACCAAGTACTACAGCCGCAAGCACAGTAAGCTCAAAACCCATTAAAGAGTTTGGCGCCACCGATTGAGTAATTTGTGTTTGAACTACTGACGCAATACCCGCTAGCGCTCCCATGTAACCATACACAAACAAATTGATGCCAAAGAGGTTTATACCGATACGGCTCGCGGCATCAGCATTTCCACCCACAGCGTATATTTGAAGGCCTAAACGCGTTTTCGACATTAAAAACGACGTCAGCGCAATCATGGCAATTAAAGTCAGAATTGGCAGTGACAAGCCATAGTCATAACCATCGCTTCCAGTGAAGCTAAATAACTCAACACCATCCATAAACCAATCAGGGAAACCATATAGCCACTCGCCATTGCTAAAATAAATCAGTAGGCCGAAGAACAGGTTCAACGTGGAAATGGTTATGATGATCGCCGGTACTTTAAGCTTATAAACCAATGTTGCGTTAATCATACCCAATAGCACACCAACCAATGCGGCAATACCAAAGGCAATCATAAAGTTACCGCCAATACTTAGAATGTATGTGGCCGCAACATATTGGGCAATTGCTGCCGTGGCGGGAAATGAAATATCAATCCCACCAGCAATAAGTACTACAAATAGACCGCAAGCCATGATGCCAAGTAACGCCGAGCTTACTGACATATCGAAGATATTACCTAACGTAAGAAAATCTTCTGATGTCGCAGTCAGTACCGCCACAATCAGTACGATCATTACGGAGAGATAGAATTCGTGACGCTTGCTAAACGAAGCCAATTGGCGCTTAAATTGATTATGCATTGACGGCCTCCATGATTTGTTGCTCTGAGCAATTAGTCGGCTGGAAGTCATGGGTAAAACGTCCTTCTTTCATCACAATCACTCGGTGGCTGTTGTAAAACACTTCAGGGATTTCATCACTCACCATAATGATCGCCATACCACTTGCAGCAAGGTCTTTGGCAATGTTGTAGATGGCTTCTTTGTTAGCGACATCAACACCGACGGTCGGTGAGTCAAGAATCAGAACTTCGGGCTCTGCCGCGATCCACTTGGCAATCGAAATGCGCTGCGCGTTACCACCAGAAAGGCTAGTAACAGGTAATTTTGGATCTGCAACTTTGATTGATAGTGATGAGATAAGCTTTTCCACTAGCTTATTGGCTTTAAGATGGTCCAGTACACCCGATGGCTTTTGTAAACGCTTTAATACCGAAGCAGTAATGTTGTCTTGAATCGACTGGTCCATGACTAATCCAGTTGACATGCGGTCTTCTGATACATAACCAATCCCTTGTGCGATCGCATCACGATTGGAGCGAAACGACGTCGGTTGACCATTAATTAGGATCTCGCCGCTGTCAGGCTTATTCATTCCAAATAATGCCATGCAAAGCTCGGTGCGACCCGCTCCAAGTAATCCAGTAATGGAGACGATTTCACCAGCACGAACCGACAATGACACATCGTGATATTGACCTTGTTTAGTCAGGTTTTTTACTTCTAGCTTCACATCACCTTGTTGTTGGTATGGCGCTAAAGGCGAAAATTCAAAACGTTGACCTGTCATTAAAAATGCCAACTCGTCGCTATCCACTTCATCGGCTTGATAGGTACCAATGGTACGCCCATCACGGATAACGGTAATACGATCAGAGATCTCCATCACTTCGTCGAGCTTGTGACTAACAAAAACAACGGTAACACCTTTCGATTTTAGATCCGCAACAACTTCGATCAGGTGATTGACCTCTGTACGAGTTAACGAAGCGGTTGGCTCATCCATGATCACTAGCTTGGCGTCAGACGCCATCGCTCGACAAATTGCAACCAATTGACACTCTGCAATCGAAAGTTGCTCTACACGCTTATCCAATGATAGCTTCACGCCGACCTTCGCCATTGCTTTAATCGCAATCTCTTCGATACGCTTTTGCTGAACTAATCCCTTTGTCCACTCAACATGATCTTGAATAGCTATGTTTTCTGCGACGGTAAGGTTAGGGAAAAGCGACAAGTCTTGATAAATAACTTGAATGCCATGCTCAATTGATTGTTGCGGATTTATGCGTGGATATTTTTTACCTTCAAGTAGAATTTCAGCACCTTTTTCCGGCGCATGGACACCCGAAATAACTTTGAACAATGTGCTTTTACCACAGCCATTTTTTCCAGCTAAACAGTGTACTTCGCCTTGATTGAAGGTTAGGTTAATACCATCCAAGGCTTTCACTGAGCCAAAATGTTTTGACACGTTCTTGAGGGTAATGAAAGGAGTACCAGACATATGAATTTCCATAAATCATGGGGTAGAATTGCACTACCCCGAAGTTATTACTTGTTATCAGTAAAACATTAACGAACTTGTCAAAGTTAACGCTTAGAAGCCAAGTTGACGCGCGTTTGTTTTATCGACTTCAAGGATCTTATTAAATTTCACTACGCGTTTTTCTGTATCGATTTCAGCATCACCCAAACCTTTAACGTTTACGCCATCTGTTACTGCTTTGCCATCTAGCATTTGTTTTGCAACAGCGACCATCGCGTAGCCAGCATCAGCAGGGTTCCACAAGTATCCTTTATCAATCTCGCCGCGCATCAAGTAAGGTGCGGCTTGGCTTGGCATTAAGATGCCTACAACACTGATCTTATCTTTAGCTCGTTTCTTCTTAATCGCTTCCCCAGCACCAATGCCACCTAGAGAACCATAAGAAACAATACCTGCCATATCAGGGTGAGCCTTCATCAAGTCGTTGGTCGCTGCGTATGATTGATCGATACTTTCAGCAACAGGCATGCGGCTGGTCACTTCATACATTTCTGGGTAAGTTTGCTTTTGGTAATCTATTGCCAAATTTGCCCAGTTATTGTGTAACGGCACCGTAAGTGAACCTACGTAAACAGCGTATCCACCTTTCTCACCCATATTTTTTGCAAGCTCATCCATAGTCACTTTCGCATAGGATTGGTTATCAATAGTTTCGATATCCCAATCAGCTCCGTGCCCATCCGGAGATTCGTGAGTTAAAACGATAATGCCCTTCTCACGTGCCTTCTTGAATACCGGCTCAAGAACCGTTACATCATTTGGCACAACCGTAATTGCATCGACACCTTTAGCAATCAAGTCTTCAATTATTTTCACTTGTTGTGCTGGGTCTGGTGTAGAAGGACCAAGTTGGCGTGCGTTAACACCAAAGTCAGTCGCTGCTTGTTCAATACCTTTGTTCATTTGGTTAAACCAAGGAATACCAGATACTTTAACGACGTTTACAATTTCATAGTCTTTAGCGTGTGCACCTGCAGCAGCAAGAGCAAGAGTTAGTGCAGCAGCTTTTAGTAATACCTTTTTCATGTCCATCAATCCTTTTTTATTATGTGTAGGGTTCAATAAAATTGACGAATACATGCTATCTCATAGTTCAATACAAAAATTACCATGCACAATCAAACCGTGACACAGACACAGTAACGTTAATTCTGACGATCGATAATGTTAATAAATAGTTAAAATCATACAGTGGGGTATTTGAATAACGGAAAAATACGAAAATTATAACAATTTAACAACATAACGATAACGTAATGTATTCATATTTTGGCGTGGAGAATGTTAGGTGGAGAGTCAGATTTCAGTGGCTAATATTAATGAGTGTTTTATTGGTCAAAACCAGACAATGGTCACTACGTATGAGACGGAAATTCAATATATCTTGTATGGGGAGGTAACTATTGAGGGAACAATGTTATTGAGAATTGATAAATACACTTAGGGGGTGTAATTAAATAACGAATAGTGGCAAGTTCGCGTGGCACTCAGCATGATTAGAATCTGTGTAACCATTTCTAACCACGTTGAGTGTATTACAGTTTCAAAAAGTTCGATAAACTTCTATTGGAATATAGTTGTCGTTAAAGTGTGTAGGTTATACGTTTCTTTTGCACTCCAATGCAACTAACCCACAACCTTAAGGATCTTCTTACCACTCATCGACAAGCTTCCTGTTGCAGCCTCTTCAATATGGTCGCTCCACCACGCCATGAGAACTTTACGACGTTCAAGGTAATCAGTGCGGTTGTATGCGCTTCTTACCTTATCCCTATCCACATGAGAAAGTGCAGCTTCAATAATGTCTGGATCGAAGTTTTGCTCATTTAAGGTGGTACTGGCTAATGCGCGTAAACCATGAGACGTTTGCCTGCCCTTCATGCCCATTCTTACTAATGCCTTATTTGCTGTCTCTTTGTTGATGTGATTCTTGTTACTTTTGTCTGCAGGGAAAAGAAATTCACTATCCCCCGTGATGAAATCAATCGTCTCTAATAGGTCTAAAGTTTGTTTTGTTAAAGGAACAGTGTGTACTCTTCCCTTTTTCATTCGTTCAGCAGGAATGATCCAAAGCATCTTTTCTCTATCAATCTCATCCCAACGTGCCCCGGCCGTTTCAGCAGGTCTTGTCATGGTGTGAAGTTGCCATTCTAGCAAGCAGCGAGTGATGGGTTTAATTGATGCGTAGTTGATTGTTTTGAGAAGTTCTGGAAGCTCATCAGGAGTTAGCGACGCTTGGTTAGTTACCTTAGCAGTCTCAAATGCTTTACCAATGCCAGCAAGCTTGTTGTGTTCAATCACACCCGTGTTCACTGCAAAAGTCATTATCTCATTGAGGTTGCGGCACAAGCGCCCTACTGTTTCTAGCTTACCTTGGTTAGCAATGGGTTTAATTGTTTTGATCGCTTGAGGGGCTGTTATATCACCAAGAGGAAACTTACCTAGGTCAGGTAAGAGGTACTTCTCAATGCGTTGCTTTAATTTCTTAGCCGTGTGCTCTTTGACGCTTGTTCTCTTCACTTCAATCCAGTCATCAAATACCGACTGTAACGTATTCGACAATTCTAACTGTTTCTCTCTAAGAGTAGTGTCACGGTGCTCTTTAGGGTCAATACCATCAGCAAGTAGTTCCCTAGCTTCAATAGCCTTGGTTCGAGCTTTAGCAAGCGATACCGATGGGTATTTACCAATACTGAGGTTTGCTCGTTTACGAGTAATTGGACGGTAATAGTTAAAGAGCCACAATTTGGAACCATTGGGCTTAATTCTCAATGCAAGACCATCACCATCGAGCAGGCTATATTCCTTTTCTTTTGGTTTCGCTTGTAAGATCTGAGTCGCTGTTAATGGGGTTGTTTTCCTAGCCATAGTAACATCACCAATCCATATTTCCTGTAGTGTTACTAACAGTGTTACTTTAAACGGTGGATTTTACAACACATCACGGGACCTCTTGGGACCAAAAGATGGCTAAGAGCCTGATAAAACAAGGAATTATAGGCACAAAAAAGCCCACACTAGGTGGGCTCTTTCGTATAATGTGGTGCCCGCTACTGGACTCGAACCAGTGACACCTTGCATGTCATGCAAGTACTCTAACCAACTGAGCTAAGCGGGCGATGTTCTAGTTTCTTATTACTACCATTGTGACAAACTCAATAGTTATGCAATAAAAACAAATAAGGAATGGTGCGTCCGAGTGAACTCGAATCACCGACCCCCGCCATGTCAAGGCGGTACTCTAACCAACTGAGCTACGGACGCATTCCCTTAGAACGCCAACGATGATATCCATGATAAACAGATGGTGCAAGTATTAACTGGCATCTTGCGATTCGTTTGCTCACTTTGCAATCAAAGACATAACAACATGTCGATTTTACACCCAGATTATCGTCAAACCGCTGAAAAACAAAGTTTAGTTAGAAAAAATTCTAATCCTTGATGACAACCAATTAACTAACCTAATGTGTTCAATTTGGGATTTTTGTTATCTATACCGTTTTTCTTGGCCTTTACAGTAACCATACAGGTATAGATCAATGCCTATATTTAGTGTCAAAAATTTTGCTTGCCCACTGGGTTACCGTAGTATTTTGATCATTATAAGTGAAAGGCACGCAGAGGCTTTGTAACTCACTGAAATACATCATTCATAAAAATCACCACGATTTTGTAATCGTCGTCATCGAATTACTAGGCCGCAATGACTAAATTCGGATTTTTCATATAAAGTGGCCGGGTTATTACCAACATACATAAATACGATAGCACTCTATAGTCGAAAAACATCAGCTACAATTAATCTCCCTCAAGAGCAACAATCTATAAGCAATTCAAAACCCAACCCCACACATCATAGCTATTTGGAATACATACAGCACAGTAATACATAATGAAATTTGCATAATGGTAAAGCGCGCCTATATTCATAACCTGTAGGAATCAATAATCTAAATTCAATGCTATACGTGAATTTATGGTTTACGATAAATACAAGTGTGAAAAATAGGGAATAAATTATGAAAAAATCACATATCGCCATTGCAGTGGTGAGCATACTATCGACATCTGCCGTATCGGCGGCGACCATTTATGAGACAGATGAAACAGTATTCAATATCGGCGGCCGCGCAGAAGTTCGAGGGAATTTCTCTGATGCGAATAAAAGTGCTGGTAATAGTAGCACCTATAGTGATAGATCACGTGTCCGCTTAAGTGTCGATGGCACACAAAAAGCGTCGGACGATATTTCCTTTTTTGGGAAATATGAATTCGAACTAACAGAGTCTGAAGATGGCGCATCAGATGATATCGGCATTAACACTCGATTCTTATATACGGGTGTTCAAACCAATCACGGTAACGTCTATTATGGCCACCAAAATAATGCCGTTACCTACTTAACCGATTGGACGGATATGGCTGAAACCTTCAGCGGCTATATCAATGAATACACGGTGTCGACTGCTGATCGAGCAAAAAATGTTTTACGTTATGAACTGACAAGCGACAACATCACCTTTCAAATTGATGGCAATTTCAATTCAGATAGTGAATCAGCACAAAGTGACGGCTTCGGTGCAGTTGTCGCCGGCAGCACTTCGATTGGGTTAGATATTGGCGTCGGTTATGCGTCAAGTGATGAAACCTATGGCGTTGGGACAGATACAGAAACTTCTGATGCCTATATTGGTGCGGTTAAGTACACCAACGATCAGGGGGTTTGGTTCGCCGCACTCTATCAATTTGGTAGTATTTCAGGTCTAGGCGTAAAAGATTCAGACTACGATTCTGCCGATGCTTACTTGGGATACTCGTTTGGTGTCAACACCGTCAACCTGACCTACAGCTACTTTGAAGCTGACGATATTGCAGATTACGACATTAACTTTATCGGTCTAGAATACGCACGTTATATTGGCGATGTGGCCTTCTTTGGTAGTTATAAGTTTAACATGTTAGACGAGGGCGAAGGTGGGCAAGGCGATAACGACGAAGATGAGCTACAGCTCGGTATGCGTTACGCGTTTTAGTCTAAACCAATCCACTTAATATTAGTAAAGCCGAGCATAATCAATGCTCGGCTTTTTAGTTTGTATAACTTATTCGTATCTAAGCGATTGAATGGAGTCCAACCGGATGCATTACTATCGATACCAACTATTCTTCAACATCGAATACAACGTTGTAGTTTTCGGTATAGGTGCAGTTTGGCTGGCGGCTACAAGTGAAGAAGCGTCGGCCTTTGTAATCGCCTTGGCTTGCCAGTTTGATGATCATTGGGCTACCACACTTCTTACAAAATCGCACTTCTTTTGATGGCTCGATTAAATCGATGTGTGCTGCCAGTAACCTCTTCAAACGGCTCACTTGGTAGCTGTGTTTAATAGATGCACCAATCAGAGGTAAACCTGCCGATTTACACACGTGAATTAGTAGCTTTTCGCGATCGACTTTCCCTTTATTGAGCTCTTTGCCGTTATCAAGTTCGATAATAACGCGGGGCTCTAGCGTTCGCGGGTCGCAAACAACAAAGTCGAAGTAACTACGTGAGATCTTGTTGTTGGCGATAAACCAATTCTTCTTATTGTTCGTCTTAGCAGGAACAAGTACGTTCGACATGCTGACTTTAGCAAACACTTCCCCATGGTTGCCCACAGCTGATTTTAGCGCATTATAGAATGTCGCCTGTTGCGCCGACATCAACGCGCCTTTCTTCTGATAAGCGTGGTCTTTGGTGTCATCGTGTTTCACCACATACTTTTGAATAAAGTAAAAGAACACAACCAGAACAATTACAACGATAAAGATATTAGTCATTTTCCAACACAATCAAGTCTGTATAGGGATTAAGAGAGTAGCTAGCGTATGTAGAAAAGCATCACCTGGCAAGCAAAAGAGCGAGAGTTGCCAACCAGAATCACGACCTTTGAGCGCAGTGCCCAACGAGAGGTCGCTCCTTCGCTAGACACACCTCTCTTATTTTGATAATGAAATCATCAATTACACTCTAGATTGATTTAGATCAATTTACCTAGATTTGTGATCAACTAGTCTGAAAAACGTTAGGCAAATGTTAATAAGGAAATTGATATGGAACTTAAACAAGACCCAAGATGTTATACCGACGTATGTGTAGATGGTAAATGGTTCCACTATGACCACTGTGGAACCCAAGCCTACATGTTAAAGGGAGGAGCTTCGGCTGTGATTGAACTCGCTAGCGAACCAGCGACAGAAGGCGAATTGGTTGAAATGCTTCAAGGTGTCGCTAAGTAACTCATTTAGAAAATGTTGATATAGATAAACTCGACATATCGCTAAGTAAACCCCACTTCTCACTCAAATTTTGATATTAGCGATCTCAGAGTGTTCCAGAAGCCATTCTTATCTCACGAAGATCAGAATGGCTTTTTGTTTCCAGGTTAGCGATTAACTTTCAGCAATGATGACTTGATTCCTACCCGACTCTTTCGCTTGATATAGTGCATCATCCGCGGCTTTGAGGTACTTCTTGTAAGTATCTTGATTGAGTTGCTCATGAACAATACCAATCGACGCTCCTATCGATGTGGTGAGGTCTAAAGAGCCGGAGTGCGTATCAATGGGTGTTTCAGAAATAGCTAAACGGATAACGTTCAACTGTTGCTCAGGATCAATGGAACCAGACAGCAACAAAACAAACTCTTCCCCACCCCATCTTGCCACTACATCGTTTGTTGATAAGATTTTCTCTAAACGCTTAGCGACTTCCACCAGCACTTGGTCACCAATATCATGGCCATAAGTGTCATTAACTTGTTTGAAGCGGTCTAAATCTAGAATAGCGAGCGTATACCCAAACGACGACAAATGATGTGGCATCGGCTGAGTTAACCGTTGCTCTAAGTAACGCCTATTGTATAAGCCTGTCAGTTCGCATCTTGTTGATTGCTTAAGTAGTTCTTTGTTGGTCTTCTGGATCGAGCGTAACCTTATCAATAGTAACGTGGCGCTTATCATCACCATGATACCCAAAGCGACGACGATTCGATTCCGTAATTGCTGCTTATCTAATGTCAGCTCACCCAACTCTTTTTCTGCGTTAAGCAGTTCGTTTTCTTGAGCTAATGATGCCGTAGCGAAATCTTGCTCGAGTAAAAAGATATCACTCTGGCGCTTATCAAATAGCAGCGCTTTATTACCCTTGTAATAGAGCTTGAAGTAGCGAAGTGCGTTCTCGCTGTCGCCTCTTGAATCATAGTATTCAGCAAGTGTTCTTAAGCCGAGGACCTTCCAGCTGCGAGTCCGCACAACATCGAACATTGCAGACGATCGCTTTAGATCAGCAAAAACAAAATTATCTCGGTTCAAACCAATGTTCGCTAAGGCTCTATTTAGGTAACACTGCCCCAATTGAAGTGTGTATTTGTCCACTCCTGGGTATCTAAGACACAAGTTTGCGACTTGTCGTGCTGACTCAAAGTTCTTTTCCGCCAACAACACATCACTCTCTGCTTTTAATAGGATGATTTTGTATCGTTCACTCACGTTATCGCCATTAAGCTTAGCCGCACTTTGATATGCTTCCCGCCCTTTGACCAAATCACCACTGCGCAGATAAGCAAAAGACTCATTCACATGCAGCACTCCAATGGTAGACGCTTCGAGTAGTCCACTCTTGTAATAGAGTTTTTTGGCTCTTTTAATCAGCTTGAGCGCTTTAGGCCAGTCTTCCAAATAGATATAAAGCAGTGCCATATTTGACACTAACTTGATGTTGTAGATGTGATGAGGGTACTTCTTACCAAGGTCTAAACCTTTATGGAAAAAGTATTGAGCTTCAGGAAAGTCATTGCGGATGTTATTGATGACACCAGCCGTGTTATAGGCCTTAATCAACAACTCTTCATAGTGAAGCGATTCTGCGATATCTATCGCTGCTCTGATTTGGATTTCAGATTCCGCTAGCTCACCCTTACTGATGTATTCAATCGCCAATTCAACGAGAGATTGGGCCTTTAGCCAACCCATATGTTCGTGTTGTGCGAGTGCTTTAATCTGCCTGACGTATTCGGAAACCGCTTCGGTATCCAACTTATGTTGCGCGAGGTTGGACAAAATCATCAATTCGTAAGCACGATAGATGGCTTTATCTTGGTCTGGGAACTTGGCTTGGAGAGCCTCAAGTTGTTGGGAAGCTAAATTAGGGTCACCGCGAGATACATCGAGAATATCGATCAACGCAGATCCATATTGAGAGAGTGATAACTCTTTCTCTGGACTATAAACACTCGGGTTTTCAGGGCGAATATGCTTTAAATCGTCGTCATAAGTTGGATAGAGCAAATACAGCCCCAGCACAATACTCATCAGCACCACGAAAAGGAATGAACCTAACACATTGTTTCTATTCATTTATCAGGGCCATTATTGATTGAATTCCAATTTTATTGACGTTTTTTAAGAGCGGTCAAACATTATACCCGACAGATATACAGATTAAAATCCTGCGCACTGGTGGATCTGAATTGGGTTTTTCTCATTAATTAGAATAATCAGGCAACTTTCTTGATTTAACTCAGACAATCATCTACCTCATTGGCGTTATAGTGATTTTCCTGTTCCTACCTCCGCGGCTTCTTTTTGAACAAGCGGAAGCATAATGAGAATTAACAATGACCCAAATTAATGAACAACGTCTTGTAGAACATTTCTGCGATCTAGTGAAAATTGATAGTGAATCTCGTAACGAAAAAGCGATTGCTGAAGCTTTGGCTGAGCAACTCGGTGAACTAGGTTTTGAAGTTCACAAACTGGCGATTCCTGAAGAAGTGTCTAATGGTTTCAACATCTACGCTCGTCTAGATGGCACTCTTCCAGGTAGCACAGTGTTCAGCTGCCACATGGACACAGTAACGCCAGGCATCGGCATTGAGCCAATCATCGAAGACGGTATCATCCGTTCAAACGGCAACACAATTCTAGGTGGTGACGACAAGTCTGGTATCGCAGCTATCATGGAAGCGGTTCGTTGCATTAAAGCTGAAGGACAAGAGCACAAAACTATCGAGATTGCATTTACTGTATTCGAAGAAGGCGGTCTGTTCGGCTCTTTGAACTTCGATATGTCTTACATTCAATCTGAGCACGCAATCGTACTTGATACAGGCGGTCCAATTGGCACTATCGTAAACGCAGCGCCTGGCCAGCAGAAGATTGTTGCTAAAATCAAAGGTCGCCCTGCTCACGCTGGTTTAGCACCAGAAGAAGGCATCAGCGCAATTCAAGTTGCTGCAGACGCTATCACTAAGATGAACCTACTTCGTATCGATGAAGAAACGACAGCAAACGTTGGTATTGTTGAAGGTGGTCAAGCAACTAACATCGTAATGCCAGAGCTTAAAGTCGTGGCTGAAGCACGTTCTCTAAACGGCGAAAAGCTAACGGCTCAAGTTGAACATATGATCTCTACATTCCAAGAAAGTGCTAAGCAGTTCGGCGCTGAAGTAGAAATCGAATCAACTCGTGCTTACGATGCATTCGTTATTGCAGACGATCATCCGCACATTCTTTCTATCAAATCGGCGTTTGAGAAGCTTGGCGTCACAGCGAACACTAAACGCACTGGCGGCGGTAGCGATGCAAACAACTTCAACGCAAAAGGCCTGACAACAGTTAACCTTTCTACTGGTATGGCGAAAGTTCACACCACTGAAGAGTACATTGCAGTGAAAGACATGGTCGCAATCACTGAGTTTGTTGTGGCTTACGTAACGCAATAATCGAATCCATTAGTTGGGTAGTCACTTCTATCTAGCACAATGAAAAAAGCCGAGACATCAACACGATGCTCGGCTTTTTGCTATTTAGGTGAACATAGAAGGTCGAATCTAAAACCCTCTACGCTTCCAGAATTGGCCTTCGTCTTTTGCTACGAGGTCGAATGTCTTATCAGCAATAATGTTGCCTTTTAGCTCAACCGTCATGCGCCATTTACCTAACTTGTTCGAGACAGGTGCCCAGATAGTGTCACCTAAGTAGAAATCCCAGTCATTGTTGCCGACATACTCTTCACCATCGAACGGTTCGAGCACTTCACCTTTGTCTGTGGTGATGTTTGGGTGATAAATGCAGTAACGAATCTTTTCGCCTTTGGCTTTCTTGATATTCAAGATATAGCCAAATTCCACATCGATTTCGGCATCAACGGTAGTGGTGAACTTTTGGATTTTTGGAAGATCTTTAGATTTGGAATCCCATGTGGAATAGATACCATAAGAAGTCATGTCGACCACAACAGAGCGCTTTGCCATTTCAATCGTTACCTTGAAGTTGTTCTATTAATTTGATTCAATTTTCCATTCAGCCAAGCTGGATAAGCACGAGGCTATTCTTGCCAGTCTTTCGCCATACGTTTAATCACCGACGGCTCAATGTCGTGAATCGTGCCATATTGCTCTCGGCACACTTCGATAATTAATTCTGCTTTATATTTGAGTGCAAGTTGGCGGTAGGCTTTCATTTCCCAATGCTTAATAAAGGTATTCGAAACAACCACATCAAACCCTTGCTTTAAGCCGTTTTCAGCTGTGTTTTGACACCACTCATGAGCTTGTTGCAGCTGCCTAGGATCAAAATGGTACTCACCTTGCTCATTCACATAATACATATCGGCTTCGACATGCAATGCATCGTAGGTTTTTGCTTTTGTTGATTTGCCAGAACCGGGCAACCCTCGAATGAGTATTAACTTCATCTGTCACTGTACAGGCTAATTTGAAAACATGAGTTTATCGTAAATAGTAACGAGTTGCTCTGATAACTGCCTCTGCTCAGCATACGAAAACCAAGTACTTACACACGACTCAGACAATCACTGAATACAATGAGACTCCCCTCGAAGCGCGTGGATTGCTTCTGATAGAAAACACAAATAATTTACATCTATCCATTTTGCATATCGACAAGCGTATCAAACTACTATAGATTTAGATGTATAGACGTCTACATATCTAGCTTAGGGAGAAAGCTGTGCCTATTCGCATTCCAGACCAATTGCCAGCATCCGATGTTCTTCGTGAAGAAAACATCTTCGTTATGCCGTTATCAAGAGCATCGACACAGGAAATTCGTCCACTTCGAGTCTTGATCCTCAACCTAATGCCGAAGAAGATTGAAACTGAAACTCAATTTTTACGCCTACTATCGAACAGCCCATTGCAAGTGGATGTAGAGCTGCTGCGCATTGATGACCGACCAAGTAAAAACACACCGACTGAACACCTTGATAACTTCTACCGCCAATTTGAAATGGTCAAAGAAAGAAACTTTGATGGATTGATCATCACTGGTGCGCCGCTTGGCTTGGTTCAATTTGAAGATGTGATCTACTGGGATCACCTGAAAACCATCATGGAATGGGCAAACAAGCACGTTACTTCAACGCTATACGTGTGTTGGGCAGCTCAGGCTGGTTTGAAATTACTCTATGATTTGCCAAAACGCACTCGTAAAGAGAAGCTGTCTGGTGTTTACAACCACGAGATACATAACCCATACCACCCTATTTTACGTGGCTTCGACGATACATTCTTGGCTCCGCACTCTCGCTATGCGGACTTCTCTCAAGAGTACTTAGCGGAACATACTGACCTTGATGTTCTTGCAACTTCTGATGTTGCAGGCGTATACCTAGCAGCAACCAAAGATAAGCGAAACGTGTTTGTAACGGGTCACCCTGAGTACGACTCTCACACACTTCACAATGAGTACATTCGTGATTTGGGTGAAGGCATGGAGCCTGTGATACCAATCAACTACTACCCGAATAACAATCCAGACAACAAACCGGTTGCAAGCTGGCGCAGCCACGGACACTTGTTGTTCTCAAACTGGCTAAACTACTGCGTTTACCAACAAACGCCTTACGATCTGGATCATTTCAGCGAAGACAACTTTACCAAAGACGATTAAGTTCTTTCTTCCGATTCACAAACACATAAACCGTGTTCAGTACGTTGTTGATAAAACGACGAATTGGACGCGTTTTTTTTATGGTGTGTGGGTCGCATTCCATGATAGATTTACGACTTCAATGGGTTTGATTTCATATGATGGGTTGGTGTTCATAAGGAGCTTCACATGCCTGCCAAGCCATCATTTTCAAATCCGATTTCGTTGTCCCGCCCTCTTTCGTTATCAAGTGTGGTACTACTTGCCTCGCTTTCCTTGGCCGGTTGTGTCTCTGTCACTGAAGGACCGCCAAAGATTGAAAGTGATCCTATCGCGATGTCTGAATCTCGAATCGAATTAGGTTTGGGCTATATGGGACAAGGCAATATGGTGAGAGCGCGTGAAAACCTTGAGCTCGCGATTAAACACGCACCTAGCTACTACCGTGCTCGGCTTTCAATGGCGCATTACTACGAACAAGTGGGTGAAGTAGATGAAGCGAGAAGCACTTACCGCAAAGCACTCAGTCTTGATTCAAGAAATGGCAATGTATTGAACAACTACGGTACCTTCTTGTGTAAACAGGGCGAATACGAACAAGCCGATAATTACTTCAATCGCGCCATCGACCAACCCTACTACTACTTGGTGTCTGCAAGTTATGAAAACGCCGCGTTTTGCGCATTTAAGGCTGGCAATACCGACCAAGCGAAGTACTACTTCAGCAGAGCGATTGACCACGATCCAAACCGCGTAAAATCGATACTACAGTTATCAAAAATTGAAGTGAGTGACGCCGATTACAATGACGCTCGAATCCGTTTATTCAAATTCCACCAGCGTTATGGCTACCAAATTCCATCGCTTAAAATCTTGGTCGATCTCGAAAACAAAGCAGGCAACAGAGCTCTAGAGCAGAAATATCAGAGTAAGTTAGATGAGTTGCTTTCTGCTTAGCGTATAGGTAAAACACAAAAAACGGGCTTGTTGCGTTAACAACAAGCCCGTCCGTATTTCAGCTTAATAACTTAACTAAGTGCAGCCGCTATTTTAGCGCAATCCACTCTTGTCTTTGCTCATCGTCCATAAAGGTCCATGCGATAAAGCGACTTACCTTCTGGCCTTGTGACATCTCGACGACTTTTACTTGTTTCGCTCGCAGCTTGCCCAGTTCTGAACGAACCATATCGACGTTGTCTTTCTTAGAAATCAATGTCGTAAACCACAAAACTTGAGTAGCAAAAAGTTGACTCTCTCTTGCCATCTTCATAATGAAAGCGGCTTCACCACCTGGGCACCAAAGCTCGGCTTTTTGACCACCAAAGTTTAAGGTTGGTTTAGCTTGCTTAGTTGATTTATCTAACTTAACTGGCTTCTTGTTCGTTTCAGGCTTGAATGACTGACCGGCTTTCTTAGCACGGTTCGCCGCTAGATTATCCAGTTTACGTTGTGACCCCTTTTCAGCCTCTTCAAGAGAGCTGTGGAATGGAGGATTACAAATAGTGACATCGTAACGTTCATTATCCTTAATCACGCCCTTAAAGATAGATTCAGAGTCAGCTTGTAGGCGAGCGCGGATCTTACCTTTTAGATTAGGGTTGCTTTCCGCTATGAAGTTCGCTGTTTTGATGGAGACTGAATCAACATCTGTCCCTGTACAACGCCACTTATACTCTGTCGCACCAATGATTGGGTAGATACAGTTTGCACCGACACCAATATCTAATGCTTTCACAGACGCGTGGTTATAGGGTTCACCTTGGCCATCGCTATTAAGGATGTCGGCCACTCTGTGAATGTAGTCTGCACGACCAGGAATTGGCGGGCACAAGTAACCAGCAGGAATATCCCAATGTTTAACGCCATAGTGATGCGCCAACAAAGCTTTGTTGAGTAGCTTAACAGCCAATGGATCAGAGAAATTAATGGTGTCTTCGCCAACCGGATTCTTGATCAGATGCTCTTTTAGCTCAGGCAAGGCTGCAACTAGTAACTCGAAGTTATAGCGGCCAGTGTGCTGGTTTCTTGGGTGTAATCCACCTTGAGGTTTTTCAGCCGAGCGTCTTTTCTGAGCTGCGTTCTTGTTAAAAGCCGTTTTATTGAAAGAACCCTTATTCGATGATCCTTTATTGGCACCCGGTTTACCTCTGCTATCTTTTGCAAAAGGTCGCTTTGCTTTGTTATTGCCCGCGCCTTTAGGTGCGCTATTCTTGCGGCTTTTATCAGATGTGTTCTTTGTAGAAATACGCTTGTCGCTGCTTGGCTTAGCTGTACTTGGCTTAACATCAGCTTGGTTGTCTTTTGTTTTTGCTGATGAAGTGCTGTTTTTCGACAGGCTTAGCGTCGTTCTATTTTGTGATTGGCTCATTGGGCTACTTCTTTAAATCTAAATACATCATGAATAAACGGGCATCCAACTCAAGTTGATGATATTCCGGTTCCATGTGACAGCATAGTTGGTAAAAGGCTTTGTCGTGCTCTTTCTCTTTGATATGCGCCAGTTCGTGTACCACCAGCATTCTTAGCAAAGGTTCTGGTGCATTTTTAAAAACACTGGCGATACGAATTTCATTCTTTGATTTGATCTTTCCACCGTGATTCTTAGCAACGTAAGAATGCAGACCTAACGCATTATTGATTAGGTGTATCTTGCCGTCGTAAATCACTTTGCTGATCGGTGGTGTTTTTTTCATGTAGCGATTTTTTATCTCAATCGCATAGTCAAACAGGGCTTTCTCGCTTTTTATTTCATGATTCTTTGGGTAGCGAGCTTCAAACCAAGGCACCAATTTACCCGACTCTACAAGTTGAGTAACAGGATCAAGAATGTGCTTAGGATAGCCTTGAATATAGCGTAAAGAAGGATGCATGCTGAAAGACCGTACAAGTTACACCACGACAATACGTTGTGGTCTTGAAAATTGAGCCGCATAGTGTAACTGATCACACTTTTCTAATCACCTAGGATTCGTTACACTTTAGCGAGATTCACCAAGAGAATGAAAAAATGAAACGTGTTGTATTGTACGTCGCAGACAAATGCCCGCACTGTAAAGATGCCCAAAGGTATTTAGACTCTAAGAAAATTGTTTACCGCCTGACGAATGCAAAGATGCAGCGTGGCCGTAAAGAATTGCAAGCAATGGGTGCTCGTTCTATCCCCGTGCTTAAAATCGGCGATCAAGTGATGGTCGGCTGGAATCAGAAAAACTTCGATAAGATGTATAACTCAAAGAACACCTAACGTGCTCTGAGCCAGTCATACTTCTATACAACAAAGCCCGAATATCCAATCTAGGATGTTCGGGCTTTGTTTATTTAAATCTTACTAAATCACACATACCGCTTAACGAAATCAATAAAGGTTCTGTCAGCTTTCGACAAATACCCTTCCTTTCTCCAGGCCAACGATAGATTCAGTTTTACAGGGTCTTTAAATGGCACGCCTATCACGTCTTTCTCATATTCCGTCACTAAGCTCAACAGCGCGGTGATCGCAAACTCTTGTTTAACGATAGAAAGAATCATCGGGAGCAAGTTGGTTTCAAACGCAATGGTCATATCAAGATCGTACTTCTTACAGGTCGCATCAATAAAATCGCGGTGGAAATAGCCCGATTTAAACATGATCAGCTCTTGAGCAAAGAATTCTTCAAAGGTCATCGAAGGCTGTTGTGCTAGCGGATGCTCCTTACCGACAACGGCGACCATCTCAGAACTTAACAGATGATCCGTTTCCAAATCATCTGGAACGTTCTCATGATTAATTACGCCAATATCGAGTTCGCCGTTTAACAGCATTTCACGAATCGATGCGGTGCCAGCATCAATCAAGGTCAACTTTAGGTTTGGGTATTGGCTTTTAAATGCCATCACTACTTGGGGGAAAAAGTAACTGCCCATCATACTTGGAGCGCCTAATCGAACCTCGCCTTTTTCTAGCCCCTTTAGTTCATTCATCGCGAGCTGAGCATCATCAAACTGCTGGGCGATTCGCTTTGCATGCTCAAACAGTACTTTGCCCTCCTCCGTTAAAGTGACGGATTTATCGCCTCGACGGAATAGAATCAACTCTAGTGTCTGTTCTAGTTTTTTAATAGAAATGCTCAATGCGGGCTGCGCGATATGCAGCGCTTTGGCGGCCTGAGTGAAGTTACCAAACTGCGCAACAGCCAGAAAATGTCGAAGAGGTTTTGATTCAAGCATGGCGATATATTTAATATATAGAGGTGATATTTTTAATATATTTCTTTAATCAAACTTGTGCTGATAACTTGTTCACAAATAGCTTACTAACTCGTGCAGGCACAACGTAAATGTTTGATAAAGGCAGTCTTCAATACAAACGCATCACCCAATCATTGGCGATTGGCTCGTTTATCATTTTCTGTAACCTTTACCTCTTTCAGCCAATCTTGCCGCACATGGCGGAGCACTTCCAAGTATCTGAAACTCAGATCAACTGGTTGTTTGCTGCTACAACACTCGGCCTTTCGATTAGCTTGGTACCTTGGGCAATTGCCTCTGAAACCTTTGGTCGTAAACCCATTATTCTGTTCAGTCTGTTCGCTATCCCATTAATAGGGTTAAGCATGGTGTTCACGACTACCTTGCTGCAACTCGTTATTGCCCGCGCATTTATGGGCATCGCTGTGGCGGCGTTTGCTGGTGTGGCGGTTGCCTATATGGTTGAGGAGTTAACACCCAAAGCCTTTGCTGTCGCGATTGGAGGTTATATTGCGGCCAACTCATTGGGTGGAATCTTCGGACGTGTATTAGGCGGCTTAATTACAGACTATTTCGATTGGCATGCAACTGTACTGTTTTTCGTTGTCGGTTCATTGCTTGGTGCACTCTTTATTGCCTATCGCCTACCTGACCAACAGAACTTCAAACCTCAAAAAGGGCTGTTCTTTCATCACAACCGCTCCGTTGTAATGCACTTAAGAAACCGTACCTTGTGGCTTGCCATGTTGATTGGTGGTGCTAACTTCGCGCTGTTTGTTAACCTGTACTCTGTAATGGGCTTTAGGCTAGTATCCGAACCTCACTCGGTACCCGTTGGTTTAGCTTCACTGATATTCCTATGTTACTTGGCCGGTACGGTAAGCTCTAAGCTCTCCAACAAATGGACACTTCGCTTTGACCCGTTAAGCGGAATATTGATGGGCGTGTGTATTAGCTTAATCGGAATGCTAATTTCTGCAGTCGACAAAGTTCCGTTCATGCTAGCAGGCTTGTTATTGATTAGTGGCGGCGCGTTCTTCGCCCATACCCTTGCCTACTCTTGGGTAAGTCAAAAAGCACCGAGCGCTAAGGCAACGGCAACCGCTCTTTACTTAGTACACTATTACATAGGCGGGAGCTTAGGTGGTTTCTTACTCTTGTATTGCTGGCAACTGTTCGGTTGGAATGGCGTGATTGCGGGCGGTTCAATCTTCTATGTTGCGATATTTGCTTGGGTCTACCAATTAAAACAACTTCAAGTATCGGCCTCTAAACTCGCACAAGCATAAGTACGACTAAGGTTGTAACTCAATTATTGCTTTTGATTGACGTCCGTTCTGATATCCTACGCAAAATTTCATTTCGGAACCTGTTATGTCGAACACTCAAAGCACAGATCTTCAAACCATCCACGACCAAGTAAAACAGTGGTTAGACGATGTCGTTATTGGCCTAAACCTGTGCCCATTCGCAGCCAAGCCACAACGTAATAAACAGATTAAGATCTTTGTGAGTGAAGCGAATACGGAAGAAGCGTTACTGGAAGACATCATGACGCATTTCGTAGAGTTAGATAATACGCCAGTTGCTGAATTAGAGACGACTTTAGTGGTGGTTCCTAACATGCTGCAAGACTTCTTCGACTACAACATGTTCATTGATTGGGTTGAAGCGTTGATCAAACAGCAAGACTGGGAAGGCGTTTACCAAGTGGCAACGTTCCATCCTGACTATTGCTTTGGTGGTGCGGATCCAGAAGACGATGAAAACCTAACGAATCGCTCTCCATACCCTGTTTACCATTTGATTCGTGAAGCAAGCATGGAAAAGGTACTGAAGCACTACCCTAACCCTGAAGCGATCCCAGACACCAACATCGCAAGAGTTGAGTCTTTAACGCCAGAAGAGCGTCGTAAACTGTTCCCTTACTTGTTTAGCTAATAGTTCAGTTAATCGCTAACATGATGGCTCATATTCCTGAGCGCTCTTGATGATATGGACGAGAAATGAACTGATCTCGTCCATTTTGTTTCGCAATGTACAGACACTCATCGGCAACTTTGATGAGCTTATCTAACGCCGACATCCTTTCCCCTTTGGTATCCCCTGTACTCAACTCAAAATGACACGCACCAATTGATATAGTGACAGGCTTTCGATCCAGTGTGATTTTCTTCATCTCTTGCAAAAGAGTCATGAACTTATCTTCAACATAATTTGGTGTTTTATTTGGATACCAAAGAATGAACTCTTCACCACCAAAACGCGCCACAAACTCACCCTTTTGAGTGTTATTATTCAGCACGCTCGCCACTTTCTTTAATACAACATCGCCCATTTGGTGACCGTAAATGTCGTTAACCTGTTTAAAGAAGTCGATGTCGACAACCGCCAAGGTTCCCTTTCCTAAAGAGCCTTTTAACTGCTCCACTTCCGCATTCAACGTTTTAAACAAGCAACGTCTATTTGGCAAGTGTGTCAGAGGATCATACAGAGCTTGATACTCCAATTTCTCATTCAACTCTTTGAGTTTTCGTTCTTGCTGCCTTCTAACCAGCTCCACTTCGATCCATGATGCCATTAGTCTCATCACGTCGACATCGAACTCTTTGAACTCACGATGATAGGGTGCTGGGCTTGAAAAGTTTAAGGTGCCATAAAGCTCATCATTAACGAAAATGGGAACCCCAATATAAGACTCCAAGCCAAAAGACTGGTAAGCAGGATGCTTCGCATACTTATCGTGTTTGCCACAATGCTCAATACAGATAGGACCAATCGATTTACAGGTAATTTCGCAATAGGTTGAACGATAATCAAAAGTGTCACCGCTATTGAGTTCTACCCCTTCAGGCGTAACACAATGTTCAACAACATAAGTATTGCCATCGACTTTCGATAAGATACCAATATCAAGGTTGAAGCGTTCAAGCCCCATAATAAGCAGCTGAGCGATCTGAATATCGAAGCCCTTCCGGTAATCATTGGTGATTTGATACAAGCGACATATAACAATTTCGCTTTCACTGGCTTGGTTCATAACTGGGATCCCACTGCAGCCGAAGTTAATGGCAACATTAATATTTGGTATATTAAGAAGAGTAAAGTGTAAAAAAACATAATAATCAATTGGTTTGTATGCAAAATACCTCATTGGTCCAATGAATAAAAGTCGACTTCTTCGACTTTGCGTTAGCACCCTATTCCTAGCTTTGGTAAAATAATCCATTAACGAAACAGAATGGATAGGAAAATGAACCTTTCTCAACTAAGCCAAGAAATCTACGATCACCTTTACCGCGACATTGAAGAGTTCCGCAGTACTTTTGATCTGCCTGTTGCTGCTCCTGAAACAATGGACGAAAAAGGCGATACGCTACATACCTCTCTAGCGATCGAAGAGCTAACAGAACTTGCAGAAGCTGACTCTAAAATCGAACAAGCGGACGCTATTGTAGACAGCGTTTATGTTTTGATGGGACGTTTGGTTCACCTTGGCCAATCCAAAGTAGAAGACAACCTAGCGATCAGCTACTTAATCGACTTACTGTTGAACGTTGCCAAAAACCGTTCAATTGACTTCTTACCTTGCTGGGACGAAGTACACTCAAGCAACATGAGCAAAGTATGCCGTAATGAAACAGAATACGCAGAAACAGAAGCATTCTATGCTGAGCAGAACATTAAGCTAATGGCGGTTCAAAAAGGTGAATACATCATTGCTAAATGCGCTGAAGATTTTGTATCGGAAGGTAAAACAGTTCGCCAAGGTAAAGTACTAAAATCTGTACACTACCGTCCAGCCAACCTTGAGCCTCTTACAGCTTAAGTAGAGTTAAAACTGAAGCGCTTCAAAGCATCAGTTGACTGAAATAGAAAACGCCACGTTATTGTAACGTGGCGTTTTATTATCTATTGAAGAACTCTAGCTGTTTTAATTGTAGCCTTGGTTAGAAGCCGAGCGCTATACTAGTCGTGCCATATGATAAGCCGCCACATATTCGCCATTTCTGAAAGCGAACCCTGCGGACTCTCCTTCAATCACGAAACCAAACTTCTTATACAGACTGATCGCTCTTTCGTTATCGGTATACACCGTTAACTCCATTCGCTTGATGTTAATCCAGTTATCACACAAGTCGATTGCTGTTGCGAGCAGTTGGCTACCGACACCTTTGCCTAGCACATCGTCCTTAACACCCATACCAAATGAAGCCACATGTCGTCTTCTTGGGTTCACACACACTTCCATTCCCAAGTTGCCAACAATCTCATCGTCGATCATCGCGACATACGAATACACGTTATCAGGCATATTAGAGATTCGTTTTTGCCAGCTTTCCAGAGATGGATTTGGGAGTTGCAGCGTACCGGTATAAGCATTCGTGCATTCGTAAACTTCTTTTATTCCCTTCGCATCTGACGGCTCAGACCGTCTCACTATAATACTCATCGCAACTCCTAATATTTCTTCGCTAAATATGAAACACATCCTCAATGTGCACCTAAACACACTAACAAATAGTGAATATTTAACAATAGGTTAGATGAACTTATCTTATTGGGCTTAATTTATACTGAGTAAACGCCCTCTCTCAATATCTTGCTCAAGTACCTCCGGCGTTAAATCGCCATGTCCATGGTGGTCATGATTATGGTGATGTTCATGATCGTGTCCGTGGGAATGACCTTTGTGTTCATTTGCTCTTTGAGCTAACTTGTCTGAGTCCAAATAGGTATCAGTCAAATCAGCACAATAATCTTCAGTCCATAAACGTCGAGCCTCATCATCACTCATGATTTGCTCGGCTTTAGGGCCCAACTTATCCATGTAGTACATCCCCAGCTCCTCACCTTCTACATTGGCGTGGTTGATAAGGTTCATAAACGCAGGCTCTTGATTCTCATCTGATAGATGACCATTTTTGTAACACACGGTTCGGCCAATAATGTCGTCGCCAAGTTGCTCTAATTCAGGGTTAAAATGATTGTGACTGTGATTATGTTCGGCAGCGGCGACAAGCATTGGAGTAAGTAAAACACATGCGATAGCCAGTAGCTTAATGGTATTTTTCATAGGATAGACCTTCTGTATTTTCGAATACAAATTTGATTAGTTGGTTGACTTAGCTTCTTGTTATTTGAGCTAAGCTGAGGGGAACTTTAAGAGCATTTCAGCCTGAGTACCCCTCTGTCTCACTACAAATAATCAATATGATTGGATAACGAGGCTCGATATAACGAGCGTTCTGTAGACAAAAATCACTTATCAACTACGATTCTTGCTGGTGCGATGGTGTAAGTCATTGGCTTCACCTCCCATTCACCTTTTGCTTCCAATGCAACCGCTAGTGCTTGCGCCTCTTCACATACCTTCGCGGGTTTTCCATCAGCCCAGAATGAAGGACCCGAGGTGTATCCACACATAACAGAAAAAGCGTGTTGGCCATCCTTTATTGTGTATTCCGTCATAATGCCTCCGCCTTCACCGTGCGTGATTTTTAGCGAGCCTTCATCGGCAACATGCATTGCATCGGAAGGTGCTCTACCACTTACGTTACTCAGCAGCGCAGCGTTTGCGACTTCGACTCAAGTTTACATCGAACAAAACGTTGCCTCTAATGCTGCTGATAACGGTGTCTACACCACAGAAGCTGGCGCATTAATCGATACCTCAGAAAATGGACAAGTCTATATCGGTTTTGATGACCAGGGTTGGTTGGCAGCGGGTTACGGGCACGATTTTCACATCAGCGAATCTTTCACGTTCAACTTATACGGTGAACTTGGTAAATGGGACAACGGTGAAGAGTTATTAATCGAAGCTATTATCGATTATCAAGTGAACGACAACTTCAATTTATTCAGTGGATTGGGATATAACCAGTCAGGGCAAGTACTCGAGAATGTAAGCGACACCACGATCAACACCAATAAGTTCATCGCCGGTGCGGGGTACTCACTCGCAGGCTGGGATTTAGCTTATCAATACACTCACGAAAACAGTGATGGATCCAATGGCGGGTTTACCCACAACGATGACAACGTAATCTTTCATCAAGGCGACTACCGTACCAATGAGCACGAAGTCGTTCTCTCTAAAAGCATCGACGACTGGACACCCTACGTGAAATACACCTACTTCAATACCAACGAAGGTGACCTTTACTTGAACGGCCAATCGATGGGCCCGATCGACAACGACAATATCATTACGCTTGGTTTGTCTTACGACTTCTAAACATCTCAGATTCAATTCTCATAGGCAGATGGATTTGCCCACCTTTCGAGGGCACTACTATGAAAATGACTCCTCAACGCAACAAAGCCATTAATATCGCTGCAGCGATCAGTATCGTTTTGTTTTCTGCGATTCCCACCTACGTAAGTGCTGCTCACTTAGACCCCCATTATCTAGAGCCGAGTTATCTAGAAACCAGCTATCTAGACTCCTCCTCCGTCGAATTTATGACACCAGATTTTGATCAGGGGTATCTTAACGATGAGATTAAAGAAAACCTTATTCTGAAATAATTCGTCAACACATTACAAAACGTTATATAGCTCTTGTTTTCTATATAACTCTCATCTTCTTATAGAGCCGTGCTGAGTGATTAAGACTCCGTTCCTGAATCACTTTTTCTAGGCTGATGACATTCAAAACCGCAAATGCAGACGCTAAAAAAGACACCACACTCGTCAAAAAGTGTGGTGTCTTGGTTATTATTGCAAGGCTAATTAACTAACAATAGTTAAGATTAGTTAGCTGGACGCCAAACGCCCCATTTGTCATTTTCGTAAGTCGCTTTAGGGTTAGTACCACCTTGAACCCACCATTGTGCTTTCCATGACTGGTTCGAGTAAGTCACGACTTCGCCACCAAGGTAAGTCGCTGATGAGTCCCACGTACCTGGATCTGGCGTAGGGTCTGGGTCAGGAGTCGGATCAGGATCCGGCGTTGGATCTGGGTCTGGTGTCACGCCACCGTCATCGGCAATTACTTCAAAAGTGAAGGTTTCAACACTGTCGCTTTCAATCGAGCTAGCCATAAACGATAAAGTTTCGTTTGCAGTGATGCCAGTGGTATCAACTACTATAGAAGCCGTGCCGTTATTTTGGATGCTTACTGAAGAACCTTGAGTTTGAGTCAATGTCGCGGCTTCGCTTGTTGCAATCACAACCTTATCGCCAGCATTGACTACATTGTCACTCTTCACTAGCTCGTAGATGTCACCTTTCAATGGTTCAACACCACCGTCGCCACCATCAATCAACGTTAACTGACCAGAAGCACGGCTATCTTTCGAGTTGAAGAAGTTACGTGAAGGATCGTTTTGGAAGTACATGTAGTGCTGCATTTCAGCATGCCAGTCACCAATGAAGATCGCGCCATCTTTAAACTCTTCGTGCCAGCCATTAATTTCTGAAGCTAACAAACGAGCCCAATCGTTAACGTTTGAAGCATCAATGACGATGTCGAAGCTTCGCGCTACTTCACCATACTTGTTGATGATGTCGTATTTAACCGTATCACCAATTTCTGGCGTGCCAAACTGGTCAGAAACAAACAGGTCACCACGCACTAGATCAGGCTCTGGACCCGGCTCTGGTGGAGGGGTTGTGCCACCCGCGATAGTGATGTCTGAACAGTTGTAGAAACCTTCACCCGCGGCATCGTCACGTTGCCAACGAACGTATAAGATTGCGTCGCCAGATCGGTCTGAAGGAATCGTTACGTTGATACGGTATTTGCCACCGCTTACAGGAACATTCCCCACTTCTTGGATAAGATCTAAGTCCCCCCACGCTAGGCCTTTGCTCAGGTCTGCGTTTGGTTTCGTTAGGTAGAATTCCCAGAATGACGGGTTGTGTGGTGCAGTCGCGTTGAATACATATTCAAATGTACCAGTATTTAGCTCGGTTCGAGTCCAACCAGTATGAGGTGCACCCATGCCGCGTTTTTGCGAATCGTTGGCATAACATAACGTGCCGTCAGGAATCGCCGCTTTTACAGCATTGATATTATTGAAATCTTGGACATTTTTCGCGTACTCGTTACGTTGAAAAAACGGGTATGAACCCGAAATGTCTTTTGCTTGAGCACACGCAGCATTAGGTGGTGTACCCGACCAAATCCCGCCTTGCTCGTAACACGTGTTCTGACGTGCACTTGGAAATTCAGACCAACCATGAGCATTTGCCACTGACGGCACACTCGATAGCATAGCCATACCCACTGCTATTTTTAGAATATTATTATTTATTGTTGTCACTTTCCCACTCTCTATTATTTTACCCTAAACACAAAACCAATTGGTTACTAACCAACCAGCACTGTAATTCGAAGGTTTATAATTTCTGACTTAAAGAACAACGAAAAATATATACGTCAATTTTATCAATAACAGCGGGTTTTATATTGATAGGAATCAGCATCACACAACTCAAACAAATGCGTTGTAGATAGATGATGTTGCTTCGAATTATGACATTTCAGTATTCTATGTTGATTGAGGGAACATTATTCGGAATGAATAAAAAAGCGGCTTTATGATTAAGCCGCTTTGGGGATATAAAGGCGTTAGGTAGTAAGAAGATATTTAATAACGGCTATGCATGCCCATGCGATGTGACATGTCATCGTCCATACGACCGCCCTTCCAACCGCCGCCACCCAATAGATTAAGTACATCTCGCGCTGTGTAGTCTTCTCCGCCAAAGAAGTCATTAGACACATCATTACGCAGCAACTGAATAGTTGGAGCTAATTCAACAGCAAGATCTTGTGGATCCGCAAACAAGGCTAAAGCAATCTGTTGTTGGCGTTTACTCAGCTCACGAGAACTTGTTTCAACCTGCCCAATAGAGAAGAAATCACGGCTTCCGTAGCTCTTCACCATCTTTGCAGACAATGACTTAATCACCTTTTTGATTCTTCTTCTTTGGATGTATCTAAACATATTTGCTTCCTTTACTAACTCGCCTTAAACCCAATGAGCAGCTTAACTAATTAGTCTTTTAACCAAACAAAAGATAGGTCTGATTGTCGACTGAGATACTTTTGACTTCGGTGTTGAACACGGACTCTAGCTGCTCAGGGGTAAGCACTTGATCAGCTGAGCCTGATGCTTGAAGTACACCTTTATCGAGCAACAACACTTGGTCTGCGTGTCTTAGTGTTCTGTTCAAATCATGGTTAGCCATGATCACGGCGATGCCCTTCTCAGCCACTCGTTCGATAAGCTTGTACAACAAGGCTTCTTGAGCAATATCCAACGGAGCTGCGGGTTCATCGAGGATCAACAGCTTTGCGTAAGGATTAAGCGTCGGCCAAATTTGCAGGCACATTCCCGCCAAACGTACGCGTTGCCATTCACCACCAGACAGTGTCTGAATTGAGCGATGAAGTTTGTCTGCAATGTCTAGCATCTGGCTGATTTCTTCCAAAGCTGCGTTGATTTCAACATCAAGGCCGTGTGAGGAGCTTGGCAGTGACAATGCAAGATATTGGAACACTTCTAAGTTGAAGGCTGGCCTTGCGCTTTGGCACAAGTAAGCACGATGCAATGATAAATCTTGTAAAGACAGCTCCGACAAATCCTGCCCGTCGATCTTTATATCGCCTTTGGAACCATCACCAATTCCAGATATCGCTTCGAGCAAGGTACTTTTACCGCTGCCATTAGGGCCGATAACGTGAGTCACCTGCCCTTGCTTGAGCTCAAATGATAGTGGTAATAAACGAGCGCCGACGCTCAGGCTCTTAATTTGAATCATGATTTTTAATTAACATCCAAATGAAGATAGGCGCACCGATACTGGTGGTCATCACACCCAAAGGCAGCTCTGCGGAATCTAATAAGGTTCTTGCACAGATATCAGCAAACACCAACAACGCAGCGCCAGCAACGGCAGACAAAGGAAGAAGGTATTTGTTATCAGTACCAATCGCTAAACGCAACAAGTGTGGCACAACCAAGCCAACAAAGCTGATCACGCCACCTAAAGCTACCGCGCAGCCGACTAAAATTGACACGGCGAAAATTAGACGCCAGCGCAATCTCGGTACGTTTACACCTAACTGTGCGGCATGCGTTTCGCCAATCATTAACTTATCTAGCTTACTACCTTGCAGGCACAGCCAAATAATCACGGGGATCATCACCAACGTGAGCGAGTGTTGATACCAAGTGACGCCACCTAAGCTGCCCATCAGCCAATACATCAATAAGCGTAGACTTAAGTCATCACTAAAATAGAACGCCCATGTCACCATCGCGCCAGAAAGAATGCCTAACGCGACACCCACTAGCAGTAATTTAGCCGTGGTGAGTCGCATCGTTTTTACCATGCTCACCAGTATCACGGTGAAACAGAGCGAGCCTAAAACGGCGGCAATCATGAACAGTTCAGGTGTGGGAGCAAACGGCAAGAAGAACAGCACAATAACCATGGCTAAGCTTGCACCGCCAGAAATGCCGAGCACACCAGGCTCAGCCAATACGTTGCCTAATAAGACTTGTAAGCTTGCGCCAGATACTGCTAGCCCTGCCCCGATAGCAATAGCTGCTAATAATCGAGGTAAGCGTAAATCAATCAGTAGTTTTTGTTCTAACGTGGACAAGGTGTCCAGAGGGGAAATGAAGAGATCGCCAACCATTAGGTAAATCGCACTCAGCGCGACAAGCAGTGCTGCCATCAGATAAATGGCTCTAGTCCATTTGCGCTGTTTTTGGTGAAGAAGTTGTTGGAAATCCATATCAAGCTACTTTGAAAATGTTCGCGTAACCTTACCTGTATCCCCAAATAAACTCAAGGCTCACACCGTAATGTGAACCTTGATATTTCAACCAGTTGAGCGGTTGTTTTCGTCGTTTAAACCCGAGTCGATATTAATCGTACACAAGCTGACCATGGTCGAATCGCGTTTCAACTTCACACACCATTAAGGCTGCTCGTTGACCGATAGCAACATTACGATTAGGGAACACCACCGCTTCGTTTTCATTCTTAGCCATTAACGGTTTATCACCATCATGACCGAATACTTCACCGTGCTTGAACGCGGTAAAGTTCTCTACAGAATCTGAGAACATGAAATCGAAGTCATCATGTAAACGAACAATGGTTCTGCTCACGCGATAAGTGATGGTTCGCTTAGGTAAATGCTCTGGCTCAACTTCAGCAATCAAGTTACGCATCGCCAAGTCAAAAGCCGTTAGCTTATCAAGTTGGTTCTCACCAATTCTCGCGACCTGCCCTAGTTCCATTGTCAGTGCTTGCGCTTCGAAGTTTTCAGCACTGTACCAACTGAATGTACTGGTTGGCGCATTTGACAACAACACTGCTTCCACGTGCGCACTGTTAATGAAATCAAACAGCTCTTTACTGCGTACTTCGTGGCGAACTTTAGGGCTCACTGCAAACGAGTAATGCTTAGATAAACGGATTGCACAGTGCAAATCTAGATGCCAACGAGTGGCAGGTTCCGTTTCTTTGTAAAACTCAGTCACCAAGAACTTCAAGTTCTTCGCGATATCCACTTCTCGATTGCTCTCGTACTGCTTTTCATCAAACAGACGATTCATGTTCACATCAAGAAAACGAGTATGCGCGTTAGTGGCTTCTGGGTGAGCTATGATAAACAAGCATCTCGCGTTTACTACTTGGAAACCTGTTTCAATATCCTCAATGAGCTTATCGATCAGCTCCATTGGTGAAGTTTCGTCGCCATGAACACCGGTTGAAAAAATGATGTTCTTGGTTTCAGAATTAAAATCCGCGGGAATCACTTCCAAGACACCGCGTTGATGAAGCTTAATTTGAACACCGTTACTCAGTACGGTCTGTCCTGCAAACACTTCTTGCTCAAGATCTAGGCTGTCAAAAAGAAATGATTGGCGAAAGAGGGTCTTCGTCATGCGCTACTCCTTAATTGCACGGCCGTATGTTAATAAATTGTACATAGAAATTGTGTTGCTAGGATCGCACTTATCAACAGAAACTCCGTTATCACTCACAAATACTACCCATATATTTTTATATTACCTGCTGACTTTACTAACCGACATCTGTTCCAAATAACTTTCTCTATTTAAAGAGACTTTTGGTTGTTTCGGCTTATCTCAGGTTATGCCAGCAAGATAAGAGCCACGTAAGCTAACACAGCTCTTACCTGCTATGAACAGATTGAGATCAATTAATCTTCCTGATCGAGCAATCTTTCAAATTCATCGATTTGAACTTTGACCATGTCGATGCTTTGTTGCCAAAAATCAGCTTGAGTCAGGTCCATTCCTAAGTGCTTTTGAACGACTTCTTCCGCCATCATGCTGCCCGTATCACGAAGCAACGAAACGTAATCGCCGTAGAATTGCTCACCTTTCGCATCGCGCTGAGCGTAAACACCTTTACTGAACAGGTAACCGAACAAGTATGGGTAGTTGTAGAAGCTTACTTGAGAGATGCTGAAATGCAGTTTGCTCGCCCAGAAGTAAGGGTCAGCTTCTGTCATTGCATCGCCATACCACTCTTTCCAAGTCGTTTCCATCAAGTCACACAGCTGCTGAGCCGTTAGCTCGCCTTTTTCACGCTGCTCGTAGAAGGCTTTTTCAAACTCAAAACGAACGGGAATGTTCACCATTAATGCCAAAGAAGAAGAAAGCTCTTCCCACAGCATTTCAAGTTTCTCATTACGTGTTTGTGCTTGTTTTAACAAATGGTCTCGAACGATATTTTCAGCAAAGATCGAAGCGGTTTCTGCCAGCGTCATTGGGTAGCGTGTTTGACACAACGGCATGTCTTTCATCACCCAGTTGTGGAACGCGTGGCCTAACTCGTGTGCCAATGTCATTAAATCTGAGCGGCTACCGCTCCATGTCATGAACACAAGCGGAGTGCGTGTAGCAGCAAACTTGGTGCAGTAAGCGCCTAAACGTTTGTTGGCTGCTGGTGCGGCATCAATCCAACCATTATCAACCATCAAAGCGACAAAATCAGCCATCTCTGGATTTACTTCAGCGAACGCAGTTTTGATCACGTCGATCGCCTCATCAAATGGGTAAACCTTAGATTCAGCGTCACCCAGCGGCGGCATCGCAGCTAAGTGATTCCAAGGCTTCATTTCATCTAGCCCGTGAACTCTTGCCATTAACAAACCTGCTTTCTGACCAACAGCTCGATTAGCTTTCGCTACCGACATCATGGTGTCTAGCGTTTCTGGCACAATGCGGCTGCCGTGTAGGCTTGGATCTAGGAAATGCACATCGCTAATCTTCGAACGCTTTTTGTTTTCAGTCAGTCGCCAACCCGCCAATGCATTTAGAATCGAAGCAAAAGACTCTTGGTGCGTTTTCATCGCACCTTGAACCGCGCGCCATGCTGGTTCTTGTTTGTCGAATTCGCTGCCGTACAACAGGCTCGCGGCTTGTGAAAAGCCTAGGGCTTCCTCTTCACCGTCCAGCTTTAGCGACAGTTTTAAAGATCCGGTTAGGTTATCGTATAAACGACCCCATCCGTCACGACCATCAACCTTCATCGCTGCTAATAACTGCTCTTCAGCAACACTGAGTCGGCTGCTTGATAACTTACGAGAGCTTTCAATCGCAAAGCGCTGCCCTGCTACGTCCGCACTATCATGCTCTAATACTGCATCAATAAATTCTGGTTCTGCGTGAATTAGCGTATCTTCGTAAGGGCTGAACGCTTGAGACATTTCAGAGTTCAGCTTCGCTACACGACCAAGCAATGCTTTCGCTTCTGTGTGTGTCGCGTCGACCGATGCGTGGCAATTAGCGAAGGTGTTGATTGTACTCAGTAACGTGCCTGCCGCTTCTGAAGTCTGAATCGCGTTTTGCATCGCTAGAATGATATGACGCTTTTCAACGTGTAGGTTCAACAGCTCAATGCACTGCTGAATGAGTTCAATGTCCTGTTCGATTTTTGCATCATTAAGATCGCTATAAGCAATGCTTAGATCCCAACTTGGTGTTGTCATGACTAAATTCCTTTCACGTAGGTAGTAATACCAATCAGGTATAGCGGCTGTGAACGCCGCTTTATACTTCTATTTATATTTATATTTCTGTTTCTATTTACAGATCTAAAAGATTGTTAATTCTTAAACTGTGTTTTTTGAACACTCAGAGAACAGGTATCCCTATCGATTTAACGCTGATAAAGCTCTGCGCAAACTGAGTGATTTGAATATGCGTTATCGATGCGTTTTCTATCGATAACTTCGAGTACAAACTCGGGTTTTTCCAATCAATATTAAGGCAGTGCGCTAGCAGTATGCGAATCACACCACCATGAGTAACCAACAATATGTTGTCACTTGAATCATTCAAAAGTTGCGACCAAGCTTGAGTTACTCTGTCGTGGAAGCTCTGTAAACTTTCTGCGCCAGTTAATTGATGATTAGCAGGGTCTTTCCAAAAGGTTTCTAACATTCCCCACTTGTCTTCAAGTTCATCAAATGGGACACCATCTACTTCACCGAAGTTCATTTCCTGAAAACCCGATGCAACTGATAAAGGCACAGACATACGCTCTGCAAACAAGCTCGCGAGATCACCACATCGTCTTAGTGGAGAGCTAACCACGCTATCAAAGGTAATGTCTTGTGTAGTTAGTGCCTCACATATCTGTTCTTGAAGATCAGAGTTGACCAGCACATCAGATAAACCATTGAGCGCAGCTTTTCCTTCGACTTTGCCATGTCTTAACAAATAGATGTTTTTGGTTGTTCCATTGACCATGTGTGCGACCTAGCCTTGAATATCAAGCAAGTGATTAGATGGTTTTAAGTGCAGCGGCAATCCGGCAGCAACCAGCGTGACGCGCTCAACGACGCGAGCTAGCGCTTGGTTCATTCGTCCTGCATTGTCCACAAACAAGCGAGACACTTTACCCAGCGGCACCACACCTAAACCGACTTCGTTAGAGACCATGATAATTTGCGCCGGACTTTGCTCGACGCTTTTGACCAATACTTCAACCACGGCTTCAACCTGTTCATTAGTTGCGTCATCACCCAGTTCAAAGATGATGTTGTTCAACCACAAGGTTAGGCAATCAATCAATACCACATCTTCTTTCTCAAAAGACTGCAGTTTTTCGGCTAATTCGACGGGTACTTCATGCTCAATCCACTGCTCGCCACGACGTTGTTGATGGTGCGCGATTCGTTCTCGCATTTCATCATCAAGATATGTCGCTGTCGCAATATAATTGAGGCGTCCATTTGAACATGCTTCAAGCGCACATAATGCTTGTTGCTCTGCAAAACTAGACTTACCAGAACGAGCCCCGCCCAATACCAAATGGCTGTTTCGCTGACTTGCTTGATTAATTTGATTAGCTTGAATAGTTTCATTCGTGTTGGTCATAGGAAGCCGTTATAGAAAGCCATTGTAAAATGCAGTAATGAATACAAGGTAAGTCAGCAACTCCATTAACTGTTGAGCCGCACCCAAGCAGTCCCCAGTAAAGCCGCCAATTCGAGCCGTTAACCACGTTTTAAAACCTGTTCTGAACAGATAGGCGACGACAGATAAAACCAAAGCGAATTCAAGACCAAACCACAGGCTAGGCAGCACGCCTACCAGCAACAAGAAGACAAGTTCGCCTTTGGTTTGCTTGTTGGCCAATGGTTTACTTTTACTGGTATCTAAATCACTGACATAAGGCATGTCGTAAATTAGCGATGCAGCAATCGCGCGGCTAAAGGTATAACTGGTCACGATTACCATAAACAGTCCCGTCATGCTTATGAGTTCATTCAACAGCACCCACTTGCCAAGCAGAGCCATAATCAGAGCAGACGCACCATAAGTACCGATTCGACTGTCTTTCATGATGGTCAAACGGCGTTCTAGGGTCATGCCGCCACCAATGCCATCGGCCATATCAGTCAAACCATCTTCATGGAATGCGCCAGTGAGCATCAGGCTAAAACTCATCATCAAAAAGATCGCTACTGCACTCGGCAGTACCACATCAAGTAGCAAAAACACACCGCCACATAGAGCACCTAGCAACAAACCAACCGTTGAAAAGTAACGACCCGAACGATTCATTCGCTCTGATGAATAGGGCATATTCTTCGGCATTGGCAAGCGAGAAAAGAAACCCATCGCCAGTGCAAACAGCTCCCACTGATGGGTGACTCGATCTTTCAACGATCTTTCTGGTACATCACTCATTAAACCGTGACTCCAGCACTTTCGAAGCTCGCCATGTTGTTATAGAACTCGGCTGCCGCACGAATGATTGGCATAGCTAGCGCAGCACCTGTGCCTTCACCTAATCTCAATCCAAGATCGAGCAGTGGCTCAGCGTCGAGCAGTTCTAAAAGAATTTTGTGCCCCGACTCTTCAGAGCGATGTGCGAAGATCATATAGTCTCGGCAGTTTGGTTCAATTAAAGTCGCGACATACGCCGCAACCGACACGATAAAGCCATCGACCAACACTGGTGTTCTGTTTTGGTAAGCGCCAAGGAAGCCACCGACCATTTGAACGATTTCATAGCCACCGACTTGTGCGAGTACCTCTTTAATATCTTTAAGATCTGTAAGCTCTTTAACTTCTTTCGCATCTAAATCTTTGCAACGCGCGACACCTTGCTCAACCACAGCCACTTTACGTGCAAGCTGTTCATTGTTGATGCCAGTGCCTAGGCCAACACACTCCGCTGCAGCACGATTCGCTAATGCACTTAAGATCGCTGATGCGCTGCTGGTATTTCCGATACCCATTTCACCAAACATGATGATATTGGTGCCATTCGAAATGGTTCTAGAGACAAGATCTGTACCCAGTTCAATCCCACGTTCAACCGTTTCTAAACTCATTGCCGCTTCATTGGCAAAGTTATTGGTTCGCGTACCCAAACGCTGAGAGATCAACATGTCACTGTCTGATTCCACAGGCAACAATATCCCCGTGTCGACTACCGTGATATCAATATTATTCACCGCACAGAAGCAATTGATCGCCGCGCCATCGCTTAAGAAGTTCAACACCATCTGTTGTGTTACCGCGCTTGGAGCAATACTCACGCCTTCGTCAGCAATGCCATGCTCGCCAGCAAAAATGATGATACTTGGCTTATTCAATTCGATGTGTTCAACCGCAGCTTCTTTGCCTTGGCTCTGAATCAAAGCCAGTTGATGTGCGACTTTTTCTAGTAAGCCAAGTGCGCCAAGTGGCTTGGTTTTTTGGTCAATTCGGTGTTGGATGTACTGCGAGTATTGGGTATCTAACATAGTTTTTAAAAACGCTTATTCTGGGTACGTTGATATAGGGCTGCTACTTAGGGCGTGCGACAGAAAACACATTGGAAAGCGTGGCGTATTCACCGCCACCCAATCGAGATAAAGGATCAAGTGCTAACGCGTCGATCTTAAGACGCTCACTCTCTTTGTCGATCACGTCTTCGGAAATGTACACGGTTTCGACTTGAGCAAAGATAAGGCTTTGTGGCACTTCTCCAACCTCTTTTACTTCGTACAAGGTGCATCCAAAAGCGACCGCGCACTCTTTCAATCTCGGTAAAGAGAAGCCTTCAAATTCAACCAGATCAATGTTATTCGCGGTGACTTCCGAATCACCATGTTCAAGGGTAGCTGCTGTCGCCGTCATGGTTTCGGCAGAACTTGAAGAAGCAATGTGAATCACTAGCTTACCCGTTTCTAGGGCATTACGAGTGGTATCTTTGATTTCGCCGGACGGCTTCTTCCCAACCGATAACATCAGTAACGGCGGATTACTAGAAACAGGCGTGAAATAAGAGAAAGGCGCGAGGTTGTACTCTTGGTCAGAAGATTCCGTCAATGCCCACGCAATCGGGCGAGGAACAACGGTTTGTGTCATCAGGTGATAAATCTGAGTGGGAGCAAGAGTATCAAGCTTGAGGTTCATAGCACGTCCTTGGTCTATGTGAATTACGACTCAGTTTACGTGTTAAGCAAGGCTGTATCTATGGCTATGTGGCAGAAACCGCAGAGAGTGTTCTTAATTTAAACAGATCACACTGGTTTTTTCTCAGATTGACAGTCAAATTGACGAACCCTAAAACACAAATAATACTGATAATAGATTTATCAATAACTTACATTTTGGCATCGTTTATGCCTTATCTAAATTACTTATTAATCTCTCCATTGATAAGTACCCATACAGTGAATGCCCACAACACTGACGCTACACGAAGAAAGACAATCGATTGAAAGACAAAACAGAACAACGATTTAGGAGGTGTTATGATTCCAAATTCAAGTAAAAGAAAACCAAATAAATCAAGTAAGAAAGCTAGCAAAAAGGTAAGGAAAATCCCACTGTCCTTTACCTAGTAAGAAGCAAGAAAAGTAACAAAGCCCGTCGCCCAGCGGGCTTTGTTATGTTTAACGCCTAACTTAAGTTTCAAACCGCATTTATCTTTCCCACCGCCATTATGTTTCATATCGTACTTATGCTTCAGACCGTACTTATGCGTCGAGCCAAACTAAATCATCTCTTTTTCCATAAACAGGCGACTCCCCACATACTACTGACCACTCGTTTAACAAACTTTTATTCGCTTAAAATTCAAACACTGTTTATATTAAACAAGCACTTGTGGAGTGAAGAAGGGATTAAAATGAGCATTTCTGGAGACAAAACATCGGTCGTGGTGGCTGGTGCAACCGGGTTAATTGGTCATCATGTGATGAAGTTGCTCATCGATGAACCCGCCGTTGATCATATCTATGCCCTATCTCGCCGAGCGTTAGATTCACAGTTTGATTCCAACAAGCTCCACACACTCATTCACAGCGACCTGCAAGTTACCAGTTGGGATGACACGAATGCGACGCCTAATCTTGGCGTTATCTGCTTAGGTACGACTAAGAAAAAGGCAGGATCAAAAGAAGCGCTTCGCAAAATCGATGTGGAACTGGTTAGCCAAGTCGCACAGTCGATGAAGTTTCTTGGGGTTCAACGCGTAGCGGTCGTTTCTAGCTATGGCGCTTCACCAGATTCCTATTCGCACTACCTTCGCTGTAAAGGACAAATGGAACAAAATTTAAAACGTATTGGCTTCAAGCAGCTTTTCATCGCACGCCCTGGGCCTCTGGTGGGTGAGCGTGATGAACCTAGAGCTGATGAAAAACTCCTGCAAAGTGTCTTTCCTCTGCTGTCTCCATTTATGCTTGGTAAGTTCAAAAACCTACGCCCTATTCAGTCGGAAGACGTAGCCAAAGCAATGTTGTTCCGGTTATTCGAAAATAATTTCCAAAATATCGAAATTTACTCGTCAAGTGACATGCTCAATTTATTGGCAAAATATCGCTAAAAAGCTCACCTATTCATCACAATGTTGAATATCCACCCATCCTATTGAGTGGATATTACTAATCGTTCTAATAAATTACTTTTCCTTATTTTACGTTTTGTTACAGGTCGCTACTGTAGCTAACAGTATTTGCGCCCATATATCTAAGCGCCCTATCGATTTAAAGAAATTCATAAGGAAAACAAATGTCATTTTCAGCTATCGCTGCCTTAGCGGTATTCACTGGTATCCTCTTTTTTCTCTACGGACAGCAGAAAAAAGAAAACACACTTTCTCGCCTCGTTTTACTCGGTTTAGTATTTGGTAGCGCATTTGGTCTTGGTCTACAGCTGTTATTTGGTGAAGGCAATCCGGTCATCAACGAAACACTAGACTGGGTAAATATTGTTGGCCGTGGTTATGTTGGCCTACTGAAAATGGTGATCATGCCATTAGTATTGGTTTCAATGATTGCAGCAGTAGTGAAGCTTGAAAAAGGCGGCTCACTGGGCAAGATTTCTGGTATCACCATTTCTGTACTGTTAGCAACAACCGCGATTTCTGCGATTGTTGGTATTGTTGTAACGCAAGCATTCGGCCTATCTGCTGAAGGTTTAACAGAAGGCGCTCGCGAAACAGCACGTATCGCAACACTTGAAAGCCGCATCGGTAGCGTTTCAGACCTAACAATTCCACAAATGCTGATCAGCTTTATTCCGACTAACCCATTTGCAGACCTAACGGGTGCTCGCTCTACGTCTATCATCGCGGTTGTTATCTTTGGTGTGCTAACGGGCATCGCTGCTCGTAAAGTGATGGCAGAGAAAGAAGAACTAGAATCTCCGATCCGTACGTTTGTTGAAGCGGCACAATCTATCGTTATGCGCTTAGTTAAGATGATCATGGCACTAACGCCATACGGCATCGCAGCGTTAATGGCGAAGGTAGTTGCAACATCAAGTGCTTCTGACATCCTCAGCCTACTAGGTTTCATCGTTGCATCTTACGTTGCGATTCTACTGATGTTCGTTGTACACGGTGTGTTGGTTTCTTTTGTTGGTGTAAACCCGAAAGAGTATTTCCAAAAGATCTGGCCTGTACTGACGTTCGCTTTCACGTCTCGTAGTTCTGCAGCAACGATTCCACTGAACGTTGAAGCTCAAATCACTAAGCTAAACGTGCCACCAGCGATTGCTAACCTGTCTGCCTCTTTCGGTGCAACGATTGGTCAAAACGGTTGTGCGGGTATCTACCCTGCAATGCTAGCAGTCATGGTTGCACCTACGGTTGGCATCGACCCAATGGACATCAACTTCATTCTGTCTCTGATTGCTATTATCACAGTGAGCTCATTCGGTATTGCTGGCGTAGGTGGCGGTGCAACGTTCGCGGCGCTTATCGTACTTCCAGCTATGGGTCTTCCTGTAACTATCGCAGCACTGCTTATCTCTATCGAGCCACTTATCGATATGGCACGTACGGCGCTTAACGTATCTGGTGCAATGACAGCCGGTACGATCACAAGCCGCCTATTGGGTAAGAAAGACAAGCAACAAGATCTGGAACAAGCGAACGCTTAATGGGTTCGATTGATTCAATCACTTGGGTCTCGTTAAGCAAAAAACCGATGCACATGCATCGGTTTTTTATTATCTGTTACTTCTAACTTCCATTACTTCACGAGCAACAGCTTAGAACACAAGTTGAATGACTTTTTCGGCAAGTGCTTCATCGTCGTCTTCACTTAATCCGCTGACACCAATAGCGCCAATCACCTGCCCATTTAATTCAATGGGAACACCGCCTTTAAAGCCAGTGATCTTTGGGTCAGTCCAGTAACTTAAGTCTTTACCAGTTTCTCTCGCCCAAGCACCTAAGTTACCGCTTGGCTGTCTATCTCTTGCAGATGTATAAGCTTTGTTCTGTGCTAACAATCCGGCTTGAACACTCACATTATCCATGCGAATAAACGCCAGTAACTCACCGTGCGTATCACACCCGCTCACCGCGATTGCTTGTTGATTACGCTCAGCAATGTCTAGAGCGTTAGACACCAGTTGTTGCGCGATCTTTTGATTCAACATATTCATTCCTTATGGCAGTGCTTGACCACGTGAGTACACGTATAGGTTGTACCACTCTTCACGAGACAGGTTTATCTGAGTCGCGACTGCCGAAGCTTTGATTCGGTCTAGATTTGTGGTGCCAATTACAGGTTGGATACGAGCAGGGTGACGAAGCAAAAATGCCAACACAATCGCTTCACTTTCTACGCCATATTGGTTCGCTAACTGAGCCACGTAGTGCGCTGTCTTTTTCACGTTTTCATGTTCTGAATACAAACCTTGCTCAGCAAATCGGCCTTGTGCCAAACAGCCCCAAGCTTGCAGTTGGATGTTATTCAATTGGCAATGTTCAAGAGTGCCTGCGGCGAAGTCTGATTGATGGTGCCCTTGCGAGTTAATCATCACCCCATCATTCAACCAATCCAATTTGGCTAAGCTCATCTCAACTTGATTCGCGACGATGGGTTGCCCAAGCGCAGATTGCAGGTACTGAATTTGATGGCTGTTCATGTTCGACACACCAAAATAATCGACCTTACCTTGCGCTTTTAAGTTCTCTAACGTTCTTGCTAGCTCATCGAGTTCCATCAAAGGATCAGGGCGGTGCAATAACAGCACATCAAGCTTTTCAGTATTCAATCGATTGAGAATACCGTCTACCGATTGGCCTACCCAATCAGCCGAGAAATCATAACGACCAACATTGCCCTCGCCTTCAAAACGAATCCCACACTTAGATTGAATGAACATCTGTTCACGCAGATCAGGCGCTTGTTGTAATGCTTGACCAAAGGCTTGCTCAGCTTTGCTGAAGGTATAGATATCCGCATGGTCGAATAAGTTAATGCCCGATTCTAGTGCGGTGCCGATTACGCTTCGTGTTTGAGCAACATCCGCACTCGTCACTGGATTATCATTCCAGCCACCACCTAACCCCATGCAGCCATAGGCAATTTGCCCAACATTCGGTAGATAATTTGATAATGGGATACGTTTTTTGTCATTCGTTTTGTTTGTAGATTCAGTGCTGTTCGTCATATCGATTCTCGCTTAGAAGATTTGCTGACCAGAAATATGCCTCTATCATATTGTTCTTTTTAAAAAACAGAATATGCTAGTTACGAAATGATTGTTTGATATGACGAACAATAGATTGGTAGGAACGCGCGAATGAACGAACACAAAAGAATAGAACGACTGATCCTGTTTGTAGAACTTGCTCAGCAACTCAACTTTACCAAGGCAGCCGAAAAGCTCGGTATCTCTAAGAGCTACCTTTCTGAACAGATCAAACGTTTAGAGAACGATTTACAGTGCCCGCTTTTGGTCAGAACCACGCGCAGTGTTCGTTTAACCCAAGAAGGCGAACGCGCGTTACAACAAGGCTTAACGATTCGCTCGCAAGTCTTACAGCTTGAACGCAGTGTTTCTGAGCAACACGACATCGTCAAAGGCCTATTACGCCTCACTGCGCCAAAGATGTTTACTGAGGTATATCTATTCGATATCTGCCAACAGTTTAGGCAGCAATACCCTGAGATTCGTTTCGAGATAAACAGTAGCTACACCAACTTTAATCTCAATCAAGATGATATCGATATCGCGTTTCGTGCCACCAATACGCCACCTGACAACATGGTGGCGAAACACTTGATTAGCTATCAACATGATTTAGTCGCGACTCCCGGTTATCTTAACCAATTTGGTCGCCCTACCAATGTGAGTGACTTAAGTGATCATCAATGCTTAGCAACGCTGCACCAAACCGAGTGGCCTTTAAAATCGGTAAATATTGATGTGTCCGGCTGGCTTTCAAGTAATGACAACCACCTGCTTAAGCAACAAGCCATGGCAGGCAGTGGCATCATCCGTATTGCAAGTTACTACGTTGCGAAAGAGATCGAGCTTGGAGAGTTAGAGCGAGTGCTGCCTGATGAATGTCTGCAACAAGGCAACAGTATTTATCTGTTCTATCCGCAAGTTATTTATCCGGCAAAGAAACACCAAGTGTTCGTTAAATTTGTTCAGCATTACTTTGAAAGCTTAAGTCGATAAAATGATGCACAGCTCACTAGGGCTTGTTGGTTTCATCTGGCCAACATATTCGTCGTAGCGAGCTCTACTTCAACCTCTTCGGCTGAATGTGATACCAGTGAAAGTCGACTATATGGCCGATCTACTTTCAAGCCTACTCGTCCTAGTTCTTTTATTTTTTCTTGCTCTTACATTTACATTAATACCTAAACATTCACTCTACGAATCGTTTTTTATTGACTTAAAAATGAAATCATAACGACACACTAATTTGCGTAACTTAGGGTGCAAATAGGCAATCAGATTACAGTGCCTATCAGGAGGATGTATGAAACCAAATCGATCTACGGTACTCACTGGACATGTAAAACACTGCCCATGCTGCTCTACCGAACTGGTCATCAAAGACCACATTCACGTTTGCCCGCGCAATGAAATTGGCGACTGTTACTTCGATGGCTATGACCAACACGAACAGCGCGCTAATACCGATTTTATCGATCATGCAAGTGCCAATGATAGCCTTGTTTACGGCATGTCAGAACACTAAGCTTTATTCAAGATTTGTTGAAGTCATTTCGCGCCAAAAAAAATGCAGCGCCAATCGAGTGATTGTTCGCTGCATTCTTAGATCCTGTAAACTTAGCTAACCATTAAAATGGAGCTAGGTAAAACGGATTACCACATTAGATCATCTGGGATCACGAAGTCTTTGTACGGGTCATCTTCGTCTACTTCGTCTGTGCTACCTGCCTGCGTATCAACGATAGATTCTTCGTCGCGCATAGCAATCTTGTCCGCTACTGCTGTTGGAATAACAACATAGCTCTCGCCTTGACGAGCAATACTTAGAATGCCTTTACTTAGTTGCTTTTGAGTCAGCTCTTCTACGTAAAGATATTTAACTAGCGTACCGTCGGTGAAGTTGTATTTGATCTCACCGTTCTTCTGTTCGATCTTGTTCATCTCAATCAGTTGCTTCACTTGAGCTTTAATTTCTTTGCTCAACTGCTGTTCTTTCAACTGTTGGTTTAACTCTTTGTCTTTCGCTTGCTGCGCCAGTTTAGTTTCTTCTGCTGCCGCTTTTGCTTCACGAGACTGAACGCGAGACTTTTTAGAGCCCTTCTTCGCCTTCTTTAATTTTTTCTCATTTACCAAGCCAGCTTTAAGCATTTGCTCTTGGAGTGTTAACTTTGCCATGACTTTCCCAGTTCAGGATTAAAAACGACACTATCATACCTGTTTTTGAGGAATCTGTTTACTGAACAATGGCAAAATTTATGCTGATAGAGCAAGGCGGTTAGCGTTTTCCCTTATCGTGATTCACAGCATCCATTTCTGGTTATTTACCGACCTATGATTTCCACGAAAACAACCAGTAGTGACTTACCCTCAAACCCAAATCGTTCCTCTATTTTTTAGCGTGCGCGCGTATCACTTATCATTCAGGCAAAGCAATATGTTAATTTTCAATGAGTAATCTAATTTATAAAACCATGGCATATATCTGATATTTGGATAATTCCCATAGAGTTATAACTCCAATGTCACAACTCTTTACTACGTTATTCTTTAAACCAATCAGTAAGGATAACGTGAAAATGAAAACTCAATGGACTTGCCTGAGTGCAATACTTGCATCAGCTTCATTCATTTCAACCTCGGCTATTGCAGATACCGATGTGTACCTGACCAATAACACCAGCCAAGAAATGACGATTCAAACCAATCACACGGGTACCGACCAGCTTCAATTCGGTGATGAGTGGCAACAGCATGTTGAACAGATTGGCCCTTGGGAGACGAAGAAGCTGATCAGTTTCAATCGCTGGACTGGTGTGAAATCGGGGAAGACCTATGAGTTTGACACTGTGGTATCGAACGCTGTGGGTGAGAGTGTCACGCTCAACCAAACCATGAAGGGTCATTGGTACAACTCGACACTGCAACATGGCTTGAGTGCTGCAGACGTCAACCTAACGTTGCATGACGATCGTAATATTCATCGCAGCACAACCGATGCATTCGGGGTTAATGCAGAGCTAGCACTTAAAGCCGATTCTACTGCGCGCTACGATGATATTTATTACACCATCACCCCACCAAAAGTGGATGAGCAACCAGAGCCAGATGCCAATACACTCAAAGTCATGACTTATAACATCTGGGCGCTGCCTGCCATCGCTTCACATATTGGTGACCGCTACGATCTTCTACCTCAATACGTAAAGGGCTATGACGTGTTGGCGCTACAAGAGGTGTTTGCTAACGGCAGAGATGAATTCTTGCGTGAACTTGCAAAAGAGTATCCATATCAAACCAAAATGCTCGATAAAGACGGGATTAACATCTATGACGGCGGCGTGATCATTGTCAGCCGCTACCCTATCGTCAACGAAGCGCAATACGTGTTCCCTGATTGTACAGGCACAGATTGTTTCGCTGATAAGGGCGTGAATTACGCCGAGATCATCAAGAATGGTCAGGCTTACCATGTGTTTGGCACTCACACCGCATCATTCGATACGGACACCGCTCGTGACTACCGACAACGTCAATTCAAGCAGATGCGTGCACTAGCGCAGTCTCTGAATATCTCGGCATCAGAAACTGTGGTTTACAGCGGTGACTTCAACGTGAACAAGCTCAAGTTCCCAGGCGACTATCAACAGATGTTTGCTAACCTGCAGGCTGAAGAGCCACAATATTCAGGTTACACCGCTTCTACCTTTGACCCACGCATCAACAACTTTGCGGGAGAACCTATGTCGGGTGGCGAGAACGTTGAGTATCTCGATTATGTGGTAGTGAGCTCAGAGTATGCCGCTAAAGCGCATAACTACAATCGCGTGGATGTCCCAAGATCAACAAGCAGTGAGTTATGGAAGCACTACAACCTTTCAGACCACTTCCCTGTTAGCGCCGTGATCAAGTAACTCGGTGAACCAATAATGCATCGAGTTATATTAATCCTAATGCTCGTCTTAACGGCGAGCATTATTTGCTATTCGTGGTCATCAAAAACGAACGAAACAGCGCTATCTTCTGCTCAACACACAGAACCTAAGCCGCGTGTTTCTACGACAACTAATGACGATAATTCCACGCCTACTGCAACCGCTAGTTCGGAAAACTCCGCATCGCACAGCAATCAAGCCCAAGCCGGAGCACTGGACGGTAAAATTCTTGCTGAAAACTTGAGTGAGCTTGAAGGCAAGGCTTTGTTCGATGAACTCGATGGGTTCTGGAAGCTTTGCCAACAACGCGATGACTGCGCAGAGCAACTCGCACGATTGAAATCAGAATTGCCGGGCATATGGTTTGAGTTACTGAGCGACTATCCGCAGCTATCGGTTGACTGGCAATTAACACAAAGCACTATCCCACTTGAATCCATAGAGACTCTTGAAGATCGTGTTGCCTTATTCAAGCAATCTGCACAACAAGTATGGGGAGAGTTGGCCCACCAGCTATTCGCTGACCAGTTTGCTCATCTGGATTTTACGCTTGACGCTAACACCCTTGAAAAGAACGAAGCGAGCCAGTTTTTGGCCAACTATCAAGATTTGCTTAGTGAATGGCAAAACAATACGGGCACGTTAAACGCCGAAACACAGCTTCAAAAATATGAACTGGCAGTATCTTTGATACCCAGCAGCTATAGCCCTGCTGAAGTAGCATCAGTCAAAGCCGACCTTCAAGATGCCTACTTAGATGAAGCGCAGGCCAGCAACATTGCCGCGCGAGAACAACAAGTCGCACAACAGCAACAAACCGTGATGAGTTATCACGAGCAACTGGATCAGCTCAAAGCGACCTTAGACTCTCAGCGCTCATCAAGTTATGCCACTTGGACTCAACAAGATTGGGACAGTTATTATCAACAGCAAGTCACCGATTTCAGGGAGCAGTTCTTTAGCAAGTAACGCCTTAACTTAAACCATCACGAAACTGAGCGGGCGTTTTATTGAGCCAACCTTTAAACGCCCTTCTGAAATTTGCAGGGTCGCTATAACCGAGCCTTTCACCGATGTCATCAATGCTCATGGTTGTGCCGAGTAATAGCTCTTTGGCCAGCTCCACTCGAACTTCGGTAAGCAATATTTGGTAACTGGATTCATGGGTCACTAGCTCTCGCCTGAGTGTACGAGAGCTACAACCAAACTCATCCGCGAGTTGTTCAATATTCGGGAAACTGCCTGCGGTTTGATAAAAGATCGTTTTGATCTGGTTAGTCAGCAGATGCTCAGAGTCCAACGTTTCCATTATCGACTGGCAAGACGCAAGATAGCGCTTCAGTGTCGCTGCATCATGAGTCAATAAGGTTTGCGACAAAACCGATACATCAAAACGCAGTTCACAATGGCTCTGCTCAAAAACTACAGGGCACTGGAAACGATCGTCATAGAGCTTGGCGTAATTAGTGCGTGTATAAGGCAAAGCCAAAATATGAATATCCAACTCATGACCAGTCAGCTCTTTGAATAAAGAGACGATTGAACTCAAGAAATATTCACTGCAGAAAGGAAGCAGATCGCCCACTTCCAATGTGTTCTCAATCTGAATCACTGCTTGCTCGGAATCTAGAAACAATTTAACCGAGAAGATAGGACCGTTCAGGCGCAAATACTTGAAGCCCGACTTGATGGCCTCCCCGACATTTTGACTGGTTGATAGCGCATAACCCAACACACCAAAGTGGCTCAAGCTAGCGTGCTCTCCCAACCAAAGCCCCAAACCATCGTGAGGAAAACTCTGATTAGCCGCGCTAAACAACGAAAGCTTGTCAGCGTAAGTCAGTTTTCCATTCGGACCTCGCCAATCCATGTTCGGCAAACCCACATCATTGAGTAGCCTTTCAATATCGATACCTCGTTGCTCTAGCGTATTCAACAGCAGCGCGATATCTAATGTACCCAACTGGTGCCTATGTCCGGTTGGCTTATACTCCGCGATAATCTCCAATCGTCTCTCCTTATATCGAGCCCATTCCCATCAACATGACTACTCAGCCTTAACAACACATGCTGACAAAATCGTGATTGGTAACGCGCTCTTGTCCGAATATGACCTCCCAATTCTACGCTACTCATCGCACAATGGCTTTAGTTGTTAAAATAATGTGAACCATCGCAATGATAAAAACCAACCCAGCCCCACACAGTTTGATTAATTCTAATGGTCAGCCGATCATTGGGCATTTCGATGGCATCCTTAAACACCTAAACATCGAGAACTTTGACTACCGAAACTCGATGGATTCAAAAGCAAACCCTTGGCAGAAGCACTTCCACTATAAGCAATTCCAGTTTGTCAGCATCGTCACCGACACACACATTATCGGCGTCGCTATCGCGGATATTCGCTACTTAGGCTCGGCATTTTGTTATCTGTACGACATAGAAAACAACCATCTGCAAGAGTCATCTTGGTTGAGGCCATTAGGGTTTGATAAGCATGTAACGCCTTCACCATTTGAAGGAAAGACAAGCATTGCAGATCAAAGCATTGCTTTCTATATCGAGGGCGGACAATGGCGAGTTCGCTTGAATACGAAATTCATCAAGGCCGATATTTCTTTAGAGCCTGAAACCGACAGCTTGCCCATGGCGATGTGCAGCCCAACGGGTTATTCAGGTTGGACTTACACCCAAAAGCACAATGCTTTGCGCATCAGCGGTGAAATCCAAATCAAGGGAGAATCACTCGTTCTCGAACAAGCTCGTGCCGGTTATGACTTTTCAGCGGGTTACATGAGACGTGAAACCAGTTGGCGCTGGGCAAGCATCAACACGCAATCCAATGGGACAGATATTGGCTTGAACCTCGCAGCAGGCGTCAATGAAACCGGAGGCTGCGAGAACGTTTTATGGATCAATGGAACTCGGCACTTACTTAACCCGGTACAGTTTGCGTTTAGTCGCCAAGACACCAATTTACCTTGGCAGATAACATCACAAGATGGACGTATAAACCTGACCTTTACGCCCTTAAATAATCGCAGCGAAAAGCTCAATTTATGGCTGTTAAAAAGTAACTTTCGTCAGTTCATTGGTCACTTTTCTGGCTCGATTGAAGACAACAATGGAGTGACACATCAACTCGATGGTGTTCTTGGCCTAACAGAAGATCACTTTGCTCGCTGGTAGCGAAATTTTGCTAACTGAATTTCAGGCGAGCAAGTCTAAGTAAACTTGATACTAAGAACGCGTATGGCGTCTCAACAAGGATAAAACATGAATATCGACGCATTAATCAATTACCCAGAATGGCTACTGCTGGTATTAGCGCCCTTGTTCGTGGTGTGCATGTTGGCTGAGTATTTTATCGGTCAGAAGCAAGGTCGACTGCCTGATAACTCCAGCTATAAGCTTTCAGAAGTGATGTGTAATTTCACGCTGGCGGGAATGCATCAACTCTCCGATTTGCTCACCGGGTTATTGATCGTGCAGCTGTATCTCTGGATGTTTGGTTGGCGCTTATTGGACATTGAAATGGGCGTGCTGAGTTTTGTTGTATTGATGGTGTTGCAAGACTTTTGCTATTACTGGTTCCACAGAGCAAGCCATCGTGTTCGCTGGATGTGGGCAGCACACGTGGCACACCACAGTTCAGAAAGCATGAACTTCAGTACGGCTTTCCGTCAAAGCTTAATGTATCCACTTGCTGGGATGTGGCTTTTCTGGATACCGTTGGTCATCATAGGTTTTGCCCCTAAGTGGGTCATCTTTGTGGTGCTTCTCAATCTAGGTTTGCAGTTCTTCGTCCATACACAATGGATACGAAGCTTGGGGCCACTTGAATACATCTTTAATACCCCTTCGCATCATCGAGTACATCACGGCAAAAACCCGCAATACATTGATAAGAACTACGCCGGCGTTCTTATTATCTGGGATAAGTTATTTGGTACATTCGAACCTGAAGTTGAAACTGTACGTTATGGCGTCACCAAACCTGTGAACAGTTTTAATCCGATAGTGGTCACCTTTCAAGAATGGAAGGCCATATTCAAAGATTTGAAGAACCGAGAGTTAACCATGAAGCAGAAAGTCCAGTTGATACTCTCGCCTCCATCGGATTAAACGGACGATAGACAGATTGTATTAACTAAGAAACCGCCTCAATTGGTTTCAAAACCTTCCCCACTGACTCGATTGAATAGTAAAGCACCGTTTTCCGGCAATTTATTTGTGATCTGGGTTGCACGCGTACCGCATACTATCAGATACTGAACAAAACTAACCTTCAGCCACAGTAAACGTTCCGCGCTTGCTGTTCAGGAAATTCAATGAGTTCAGATAATCAGCCAACCTACTTCTTTTTCGATTACGAAACATGGGGCGTTAGCCCAGCAAAAGACCGTCCGAGTCAGTTTGCGGGTGTTCGTACCGACCAAGATTTCAATGTTATTGGAGAGCCTCTGGTTATCTATTGCCAACCTCCCGCTGATTACCTCCCTACGCCTGAAGCTGCACTTATCACCCGTATCACACCACAAAAAGCGGCTTCACAAGGTCTCCCTGAGCCAGAGTTTATCGCTAAGATCCATGCTGAGTTAGCGAAACCTAACACCACAAGCCTTGGCTACAACAGTATTCGATTTGATGATGAAGTAACGCGTTACACCTGTTACCGAAACTTCATCGACCCATATGCGTGGAGCTGGCAGAATGGCAACTCTCGTTGGGATTTATTAGATGTAATGCGCGCTGTTCACGCACTGCGTCCTGAAGGCATTGTTTGGCCAGAGAACGAAGAAGGTTACCCAAGCTTCAAACTGGAACACCTATCTGTGGCAAACGGCATTGAACACGAGAACGCGCACGATGCGATGGCCGATGTTATTGCGACCATCGAGTTAGCGAAGAAGCTGAAAGCTGCGCAACCTAAGATGTTCGATTACCTTTACAACATGCGTCATAAGCGTAAGCTGAATGATCTGGTTGATATCGTAAACATGACACCATTGATGCACGTTTCGGGCATGTTTGGCCGTGACTGCAACTACACAAGTTGGATTGTGCCTATGGCTTGGCACCCAACCAATCAAAATGCGGTTATCGTGGTTGATTTAGCCAAAGATCCAAGCCCACTGTTAGAACTGGACGCTGATGAACTCAGAGAAAGGCTCTATACCAAACGCAGTGAACTGGGTGAAGACGAACTACCCGTACCCATCAAATTGGTTCAGCTAAACAAGTGCCCTATTCTTGCTCCAGCCAAAACGCTAACGGCTGAAAATGCTGAAACCATCGGTATCGATCGCCAACAATGCCTGAAAAACTTGGCACTGCTGCGCGAACACCCAGAGATCCGCGAAAAACTGATCGGCCTGTATTCACAAGAGCGCGAGTACGAAAAGAGTGATGATGTTGATACACACCTTTATGACGGTTTCTTCTCACCTGCTGATAAAACAGCGATGAACATCATTCGCGAAACTGACCCAAATAACTTGGCAGCTTTAGATATCACCTTCGGTGATGAACGTATTAAACCGTTACTGTTCCGTTACCGTGCGCGTAACTTCCCATGGACGCTCGACGAAGCTGAGCAATTGAAATGGGCGAACCATTGTCGTGAGTTTTATGAGTGCCGTTTAGAAGAGTACATGCTCAACCTTGAAAACCTCGCGCACGAACATGAAAGTGACGAGAAGAAAATGGCTATCTTGAAGGCGGTTTATCAATACGTAGAAAAGTTAGCTAGCTAATTCCATTATCAAGAGACGTAACACTTTGAAAGAAAGATTGATCCAACTGGTTTACTGCTTAATCTCCTTCACCTTAATCATAGGTGCACTTACAGCAGGTAACGCGTTACAGCACTTTTTGGATACCTCAATTCCAGGCAGTATTTTTGGCATGTTGATTCTGTTTGCCGCCATGGTGATTGGTATTGTTCCTTCGCACTGGGTACAACCCGGCGCAAGCTTGATTATCCGCCTAATGATCTTACTGTTTGTTCCGATCAGTGTTGGGTTGATGGATCACTTCGACATGCTCATCGCGAACGCATTGCCAATTATGGCGAGCGCCGTTGGTGGCACATTATTGGTGTTAGTATCCTTATCATGGTTCTTAGACCGCTTGCTTTCGAGAGGTAACTGATCATGTGGATTCTACTCACCATCGTGGTATTCCTATTTGCTCGCTGGGTAAGTCAAAAAGTAAACTCGCCGCTGTGTAACCCCCTGCTTATCAGCATTGGTATCATCATTCCGATTCTCACGTCCTTTAGAGTACCGTTTGAGACTTACTATGCTGACAACACTTGGATCACCTACATGCTGCAGCCTGCGGTTGTTGCACTTGCTTACCCACTTTATGAGCAGCTACCTCAAATCAGAGCCAACTGGCGCATCATTACCTTTGCGTGCACGCTAGGCAGTGTGATGTCGATGACAACAACGGCAGTGATCGCAGTAGCATTTAAAGCGGACTTAACTTTAATTGCGAGCTTGTTAGGCAAATCAGTCACCACGCCAATTGCAATGGAAGTATCGAGCCATTTAGGTGGTGAAGCAGCGATTGCGGCAATACTGGTATTGATTGTGGGTCTATTTGGGGCAATTTTTGCTTACCCAATCTACAACCTCATTGGTATTAAGAGCCCGATCGCCCGTGGTTTAACCATGGGTACCGTGTCTCACGCTTTAGGCACCGCGACTTGTGCGGAAAAGAATCAGGAAGATGCAGCATTTAGTTCTTTGGCTCTTGTGCTTTGTGGCGTCATTACCTCAATCATCGCACCGAGTATATTTTCGCTCGTGGTTTGGTTCTATTCTTAACCTAAACGATCACTACGCGATTCAGCCCAACCAGAATGCTGTTTATTACAGTGTCTGTTTGGGCTTTTTATTCGCATTTATTTAGCAATAGCAGTCAAGTCACGGTCTTTTACGAGCACTAAGTGCGATATCAGCTGTATAAATGGCTCTTGCAATCGATTTCATCTGTGACTTCACTCTAATTATGCAAGCCAATGTAACAACAACAACGCAATAGTGATCATTGTCACAGACAAATCCTGAGCATTGCATAGAATTAAAGCCTAAGGTCAATTAAGGATTCAACATGAACAGTCGTATTACCCTGGCGCTGGAAAGTGCTCCATCATCAATGAAAGCGCTTTTGAGTGACATCGTATTAGCAGACAACTTTGACGCGACATTGTCTCCAGAACAATTTGCTAGCCTACTGCAAGCAAGTGGTCTAGCGGATGACGAACTACGTATTGCGCTACTTCCTTTTGCCGCAGCGTATTCTTACGCTCCGTTATCTGACTTTTATGTTGGTGCAATCGTACGTGGTTTGTCTGGTACTCTGTATTTTGGTGCAAACCTTGAAATCGCTGGTGCTCAACTTGGTCAAACCGTTCACGCTGAGCAATCTGCAATCAGCCACGCTTGGATGAAAGGCGAACTCGGTATCTCAGATATCACCATCAACTTCAGTCCTTGTGGTCACTGTCGTCAATTCATGAACGAACTGACAACAGCAAAAGAACTTAAAGTTCAGCTGCCACAACGTGATGAAATGTCTCTGCAAGAGTACCTACCAGACTCGTTCGGCCCTGCTGATTTAGGTGTGACAACTGGCCTAATGACAAAGCTTGATCATAAGTACACGACCGAAGAAACAACGCCTATTGTTGTAGAAGCGCTAGCAGCACTAAACCGCAGCCATGCTCCTTACACCAAAAACCTAAGTGGTGTTTCACTACAACTGACGTCAGGTGAAATTTTTACGGGTGCTTACGCAGAAAATGCGGCGTTCAACCCGAGCCTACCACCCCTTCAAGTCGCGTTAATTCAACTTAAACTGGCTGGCTTCGATTTCGAACAAATTGAAAGTGCTGCTTTGGTTGAAATCGCAGAAGGTAGCATCAGTCACCTAGCGGATACGCAATCTACATTAGAAGCGATTAATCCCGACATTCCAGTGACTTACTTAGCAATATAAGCACATCTGATTAACAAAAATTTAAATAAGCAGCCCTATTTAACAGGGCTGCTTTTTTTATACCTGTAATTAAAGCAACAACTTGCGCAAACGTTTGCTTTTGTCATTGAAATAAGTATGATCACCCCGTTTTCAATCAATCGTTCAAAAGATCGGAAGGAATTTCTATGTTTGGTACTGCTACTCGTGAAAATGCTACTCGTGTACTTCTATTAGGTTCAGGTGAACTCGGCAAAGAAGTTGCTATCGAGTGCCAACGTTTAGGTTTGGAAGTTATTGCTTGTGACCGTTATGCAGACGCACCAGCAATGCAAGTTGCGCATCGTAGCCATGTATTAGACATGTTAGACGGCGATGCACTTCAAGCAATCATTGAACTAGAAAAGCCAGATTATGTGGTTCCTGAAATTGAAGCTATTGCCACCAGCAAGTTGGTAGAGCTAGAAGCACAAGGCTTAAATGTCGTTCCAACTGCGAATGCGACCAAGCTAACGATGAACCGCGAGGGTATCCGTCGTCTAGCGGCAGAAGAACTAAAACTGAGCACTTCTCCTTACCGCTTTGCAGACACCTTTGAAGATTTCTCTGCCGCTGTTGAATTCGTAGGTATGCCTTGCGTTGTTAAGCCGGTAATGAGTTCTTCAGGCAAAGGCCAAAGCGTTATCAAAACCGAAGAAGATATCCAGAAATCTTGGGACTACGCACAAGAAGGTGGCCGTACTGGCGCGGGTCGTGTAATCGTTGAAGGCTTCATCGACTTTGATTACGAAATCACGCTTCTAACCGTTCGTGCTGTCGACGGTGTTCACTTCTGTGCACCTATCGGTCACCGTCAAGAAGACGGTGATTACCGTGAATCATGGCAGCCACAGGTCATGTCTGACAACGCACTTAAAGCGGCGCAATACACGGCAGAGCAAGTGGTTAACGCATTAGGCGGTCACGGCATCTTTGGTGTTGAACTGTTCGTTAAAGGCGACCACGTGATCTTCAATGAAGTCTCCCCTCGCCCACATGATACTGGCTTGGTTACTCTGATGTCTCAAGACTCATCGGAATTTGCACTGCACGTACGCGCCTTTACCGGTATGCCGATCAAATCCATCACGCAATACGGCCCATGTGCATCAGCGGTTATCCTTGGCCAAGGTACTTCAACCAACATTCGTTTTGAAGGTCTTACAGAGGCGCTAGACGCACCACAAACACAAGTTCGCCTGTTTGGTAAGCCTGATATCGATGGTCGCCGTCGTTTAGGTGTGGCGCTTACTCGTCGTAACAGCACAGAAACAGCGATTGAAGATGCCATTGAGAGCGCGTCAAAAGTAAAAGTGATTTACTAACCTGCTATTCAATTCTGAACAATCACGAGTTCAAATCTGAACCATAAAAAGACGGGCTATCGAGCCCGTCTTTTTGTTGGTGTTATCTGTTCGCTTAACTAAGCAGACTGAACTTAAGCGTCTGACTCAATCAAATACACTTCTTCACAGAAGCGAGACAACCCTTTCTTAGCAATCTTCGGATGTTCATCGTTCGCTATATCTTGATTCAACAATGTAATTTTGTATCCTGCAAACAATTGAGCAATCTCTAACTTAGGTACGCTAAACGGAGGCCCCGCCATCTCGCTTTGATCATAATCCAGTGTTACCAAAAGAATCTTACCACCCGGTTTCAGTAGTTGTTTCAAACGCTCGACATACTGCACTCGCATCTCTTCAGGCAATGCGACTAAAGACGCGCGATCATAAATGGTATCGACAGGTTGGATTGGCGCTGAAAAGTAATCGCCCGTGTAGATGTTCAGTTCATCGAATTGGTAGAGCTCGTGCTGACCGCTAATTTGAGTCACAGTCGGGGTATAAAGGTGCTCTGCAAAAAATGCGCGAACCGCAATCTGGCTTAACTCGACACCTTGAACATCTTCATGCTTTGAAGCTAGCCAAATCAGATCTTCACTTTTGCCACAAAGTGGAACAAACACACTCTTCTCGCAGCTAGGCTCAGTCTTTTCCCAAAATTTAATCAGAAGTGGGTTTACATCTTCGAGGTGGAAACCAATTTGGTTGGCTGCCCATTTATTGTGCCAAAATTCAGGATTATTCATCTTTCGTTCATGTTAAACAGTCATAATGCAAGGGTACAGGATAGAGAGGTAAGAGCAACCTTAGCTTGGTTTAAAGTACTAAATTGATTTCGATAAAATCAGAAACTGGCTAAGTTCAAAGTTCTGATAATTGCGGAACTAACGGTTGGGTTATTTGGCTATATCTTCACATTTTAAAGCAATATTAAACGTTAGAATTGGTTTCTGTCTTAGCTAGCCTCATTTAATATGTAGTGAAATTAGTTAAGCTGTTTTTACTCTTGTGCGTTACTGGTTACCCCTTTTGACTACCCGTTTTTTGTAACCTTGTATTTTGGAGTTTGAATGAGTGTATTTCTCCGTACGACGGCCCTAATGCTTTTGGTATTGAGCCGAGCGCCTGCATTCGCAGCAGCACCTGTTTCAACAAGTTCAACAGATCAAACGCGCACTCCTGCGCAAAACCAAGTATCTTCAAACGTATTCCGTCATAGTTTGAGCGGCCTTTACGGCATCAAAGCCTTCGACTCACGCCCGACTCAGCCTTACACCGACTTCGATATTTTGTACAGCAAAGCGCATCAAGGCCAAGCTGAACTAGAAACTATCTGTAAAAGTACTGCCCTACTCACCAATTCTGAAGCGCTATTTGCTGGCGTTAAATCTCAAGCTCGCGCAGAAGAAAAAATCGCCCTTGAGCTTGATGGTGATGTGACAAAAATTACCGACTTAGCCCGTGCAACTATCATCGCGAACGATGTAGAGAGCTTGGTTGAAGTTTACGAAGCGCTAAGCCGTGAAGCAGACGTTGTTAAGCTGAAAAATAAGTTTAAATCGCCGGCTGACTCTGGTTACCGTGACCTTAACTTGTTGGTTCGTTTGCCTAAAACCAACATCATTGCAGAGGTTCAACTTCACTTAAAAGCGATTGCTGACGTGAAAAGTGGTCCTGAGCACGAGCTGTACGAAATTATCCAAGGCATTGAGCGTCACGCAATTGCAGAACATCGCCCAATCAACGATATCGAAGCGGCACAAATCAATAGCCTACGACGCCAATCTTTAGAGCTTTACCAACAAGCATGGCAACCGTACATTACAACGCACATTAAAGCGGCTTAACACATAGATAGGCTATTCCAATAAACATCACAAGGGCTGCACTCGCAGCCCTTTTTAGTACTTGTTGAGTAGCCTCTCCACTTCCTATCCCAAATAATCAGATCGTTTAAATTTAGATCTCAGTCTCTTTTCTCCGTCGAACATTTCTGTTTCTATAGCGAATAAGCTTCTGACAAGAAAAGGAATTACGTCAATGCAGAATAACAAATCCATGCTTTCCATCGCGCTACTTGCTGCGTTTTCTGTACACGCTAGTGCTGACGAATGCGGAAAGATCACCATTGCAGACATGAACTGGAACTCGGCGAGCCTATTGCTCATGTCGACCAATTCATTTTGAATAACGGCTACGGCTGTGAAGCGGACTTAATCCCCGGTGATAGCGTCCCTACGGGCACGTCAATGATTGAAAAAGGTCAACCTGATGTTGCGCCAGAGCTTTGGACTAATGGCATCAAAGAAGCGTTGGATAAGGGTGTTGCGGATAAGCGTCTACGTTACGCGGGCAAGTCTTGGGTCAACGGCGGTGAAGAAGGTTTCTGGGTACCAAACTACCTTGTTGAACAGTACCCAGAGCTTACAACCATTGAAGGTGTGATTAAAAACGCAAAGCTGTTTGAACACCCAGAAGATGATGAGAAGTTTGCGTTTTATAGCTGCCCTGCGGGTTGGACTTGTCAGATTACCTCCGGTCACCTGTTCGATGCGCTTAAGTTAGAAGATCACAATTTTGAAATGGTTGATCCCGGCTCAGGCGCCGCTTTAGCAGGTACGATAGCGAAAGCTTACGAACGCAAAAAAGCATGGTTTGGATATTACTGGTCGCCTACGCCTGTGCTAGGTAAGTATGAAATGGTGAAGGTTGATTTCGGAAGTGGTACTGACATTGAGGAATTCCGTAACTGTACGACACAACCTGATTGTGAATCTCCTAAAGTGACCATGTATCCACCAGCACCGGTTCACACAATCACCACAGAAGCCTTTGCTAATAACGAACCTCTTGCCTACCAATACTTTGAAAAGCGTGGTTTTACCAATAAACAAATGAGTGAGTTGCTGGCCTCGATGGAAGACAACCAAGCCGACGCCGAAGAAGCCATGTATTACTTTCTAGAAAGCTCACCACACGTATGGAAGCCTTGGGTGTCTGAAGACATCGCAAGTAAGGTTCAACAAGCCCTTTAGAGTGAAGATTCAAAGTCAGAGGCCTAGCCTCTGTTTTCGCATCTAAAGCAAGTTCTTACCGGACAGTAAATAGATGGAGTTTGAGAAAGGTTACTAAAAATTAAAGAAATGCGTTTAGCTTAAACTCTATGCAGATACAAAAAGACCACGCTAGGCGTGGTCTATTGCTTGGCTACTTCTCGATTTTAATATTTTCGACACGGGCCTTTAGTTTTTGTCCCGGTCTAAAAGTAACAACACGTCGAGCAGAAATTGGAATGTCTTCACCAGTTTTCGGGTTACGACCAGGTCGCTCGTTTTTCTCGCGAAGATCAAAATTACCAAAACCAGACAGTTTTACCTGTTCGCCATTTTCGAGCGCTTTACGAACTTCTTCGAAAAACACTTCCACCGTTTCCTTGGCATCCCGCTTGCTGTATCCGAGTGTCTCAAACAGGTTCTCAGCCAAATCGGCCTTCGTGAGTGCCATAAAACTTTCCTCAAAGCTATGTTAAACATTGCTACCATCGCCAGTAGCGCCAAAGCATTTACCCTATTCAATCAATGAGATAAGGTCATTTACAAGGAAAGTGTATGCCAAGCTTCTGATTTTCGCCAACTTTTTTATCTTAACTATTTAATTATTCTTTCAAATCAGAAAGATAACTCGCTTCAAATTTCACATATATAGCTAAAAACCATCTACTCAACAGTAACGAAATGGCGTTATATTCCATACAAACAACCATTAATAGAATTTAAAACTTTAGCGAACTAAATAATAATTTTTGAGACTTTTCTCCGATACCCAATAAAATCAGCCACTTGATTTGATATGGGACTCAACAGAGGTTACTAAATAAGCGTTATTAAATATAAGATTTGTATCATTTCAGAATTTAATTCGAATTCACTTATAAAAGCCTATGTTCTTTTGAGGTTTTCGGTTACAACTTAACAGAGGATGGCTTGACGGAATCAGAACTCGATGAGTGTATCGAAATCAGAATAGAAATGATCGGTCTAGAAATAGACGATGATCTTGAGAGCCAGTTACTTGCGTGTATGGTTAGTTGATTGCTTAGTAAGTTGGTTATTTAAATAACTTCACTTCTTCGACATAGAATAAGACCTCACAAGTGCGAGGTCTTATTTGTCATTCAAAGCTGCTCATGCAATATCAGCTTTCTTCAATCATTTTTGTTCAGCAAGTGTTTGTGTCGCTTTGGTATTCGTTACATTCGCAGGTTTCACAATCAAACCAATTCCGACAAGAAACAGTATTGATGCAACAACCTGAGCCACAGACAGCACCTCATCATACATAAAGTAACCGCTAATCAATGCGAAGATAGGCACTAACAAGGTTAACGGCGCGGTCGTGCTTAAAGGGTATTGGATTAGCAGCTTATTCCATACCCAATAACCAAATAGCGTGGTTGGGTAAGCCTGAAACAGCACCGCAATCGTCGTGTTCCAATCCCATTGTTCGATGCCCTTCCAGATAATTTGGTCACCATGTAACATCACGGCAAATAACACTAATGGCACTGGAGCAAACAGCATCCCCCAGACATTGAACGCAAAAGCTTGAGTGGTTTTCGATGCCTTAACGATCACGCCCATCAAGGTCCAACTGCACGCCGCAATCATAATCAAGATCACGCCATTAACGGTGACATTGCCCGTTGCTGCAGATACCAATACCGCCAACGCACACATGGCTAGCATCGCACCCATTAATTTACGTACGGAAGCACTCTCCTTGAACACCCACACGCCAACCCCATGCCGATTAATACGTTGGTTGAAAGCAAGACCGATGAAAGCCCAGACGATAAACTAGCAGTGATCGACCATGAAGCCATACCCCAGATACCCACACCGAACACAAAGCCATAACTGACTAAGTAGCGCCAAGCAACAGGCGATCAGCATGTCGACCGTGGTGAGCTGCTACCAAAAACTGGAATCACAAGGTTGGATTCATTCTCGACCGCAAGCGGGATATTTTGTTTCTCCTCATAAACCTGCTCACTCAACCCCAGAGTGGGCACAGTTTGAGAGTAAGGTGTCCAGCGTTAGGCAAACCTCATCGACTCACAACTCAATCAATGGGCCTTTAGGGGTTTCGAGCACCACTAATGATGAGCAGTCGATCGTTGAACTGGAACGAAGTTTTCGTCGCGCTATTAGGCGTATGAGCAACAGGCTTAACCATTACCCAGATACACAAGGTGAGCCGATTTTACGACAGGCATTATCCACTCATTTTGCCAAGCTCGATGTGCACTTTTCACCTGAAGAGATGGTGATTACGGCTGGCTGTATGTCTGCGATTAAGGCCGCACTTGAATCTTGCACTAAAGAAGGCGACACCATCGCTATTAGCTCGCCATGTTTCAACGGTATTCTGGAATTGCTCGGACAAATGTCGCGAAAAATCATCGAGATCCCGTCTCTAGATGATGGTGTCGACTTGCAACAACTGGAAGCGCATTTGAAAAATAAACAAGTCGATGCCGCGATCTTTTGTACCTCTCATATGAACCCTCAAGGGATCAACATGTCAGCCACTCAAAAGCAGAAACTGGCTGAATTAGCGAATCACTATCGAGTGCCGATCATTGAAGATGATGTGTATCTGGAACTGTCCTACTCCTCACACACGCCGCTCCCCGCGAAATACTACGACAAAGGCGGTTTTGTCTTATGGTGTGGATCAGTATCGAAAAGTTTGTCACCGAGTTACCGTTTGGGATGGTGCTTGCCGGGCAGGTTTATCAACGAATACAAGGCTCAGTTCTCAGCTGCGAGCTACGGCGTTGCCCTGCCCACTCAGCTTGCGGTTGCTGACTTTATTGGATCTGGCCAATACGCTAAGCACGTGAGGAGAAGGTGCACTCAGATCTTGTCTTTGCGCCAACAATACCTAAGTTATTTGGCTCAGCACCTTCCTCAAGATGTGAAGATAAGTAATCCACAAGGTGGCATGGTGCTTTGGCTGCAAACCCCAAGCTTGAACCAGTCAGCCTTTGCTCAGGGCATTACCGAGAAGAACATTGATATTAGGCTTGGACACCTGTTCAGCACTCTCGACCTTTACAGCAATTGCTTACGCATCAATATTGGGTATTCGTTAGAGGGTGGAGCCAAGCAGCAATTGGATGCCTTAATCGAGCTTATCCATATTCACAGCTAACAGCACGTAGCACGTAGCACGTAGCCTTTCAAAATCCGCTTTTTTAAATGCCTTCGAATGCCGAATTCTAATAGCCTTTTGTCATAAAAAAGAAGGCTATTATTCCTATCTTAATTCGGGTAAAGCCCCGAACCGTAAGGAAACCCACTCGCCTCAAAACCCTTAAATGCTGAGTTTGCAAGCACCCACAAAATTATGCAACTTGGCTAATGACACATCACTTTTTATCGTCAATATACAGCCGTCAGCGCTGGCGTTTTCCTGTATTTGAAGAGAACTATTATGAGTGATAAAACAAAAAACAAACCACTACCTTCCTTTATCGAAGAACGCTTGAACTTCTATATTCAAGACCTGATTACCCAGAACCAAAGCCAAAAGCATTTGGTATTGGGTAAACGCCCCCAGCGCAGTGCCGTTGTGATGCAGAGCAATGATTACCTAGCGCTGTCACACAACAAACAGATCCAACAAGCCCATCAAGCGGCGATCTGTGAGCACGATGACAACGTGGTGATGTCTGCGATTTTCTTACAAGATGAGCAGTCTAAACCTGCGTTCGAAACTGAGCTTGCGAACTATGTTGGAATGGAGAGCTGTTTGCTTTCTCAATCGGGCTGGGCGGCCAATATTGGGCTATTGCAAACCATCTGCCCACCGGGCACACCTGTGTATATTGATTTCCTTGCACACATGTCGCTATGGGAAGGGATTCGGGCTGCCGGCGCAGTTGCCCATCCGTTTATGCATAACAATATGAATCACCTACGCAAACAGTTAGAGCGCCACGGCTCAGGTGTCATTGTTGTCGACTCGGTTTACAGCACAATAGGCACCATTGCCCCACTGTGCGACATCTACGAAATGGCGCAAGAGTTTGATTGTGCGGTCGTCGTTGATGAATCCCATTCACTGGGTACACATGGAGAGAATGGTGCAGGCTTAGTGCAAGCATTGGGGCTCACCAACCAAGTCGACTTCATCACCGTTAGCTTGGCAAAAACCTTTGCTTATCGCGCTGGGGCAATCCTTGGCCCTAAACAACTGTCTAAAACCTTGCCGTTTGTGGCGTACCCTGCGATTTTTAGCTCAACAGTGTTACCACAAGAAGTGGTTCGTTTAGAGAAAACGTTGGAGGTGATCAAAGGTGCGGAAGACAAACGAGAAGCCTTATTCAATCGGGCTAAGTCGCTGACTACGGGGCTAAAGCGAATTGGCTTTAATATCCGCAGTGAGTCTCAAATTGTAGCGCTAGAGTGCGGCAATGAAAGAAACACGGAGCGTGTGCGAGACTTCTTAGAAGAACGTGATGTGTTCGGTGCGGTATTCTGCCGCCCTGCGACTGGCAAGAACAAAAACATCATCCGTTTTTCAGTGAATGCCGATATGACGCCAAGAGACATTGACCATGTGCTCACGGTTTGTCACGAAGCGTACCATCACCCCGAGTTAGAGTTCGTGTAACCTTTTTCGAACCATATTTATAACCAACACCAACGGCAGGACTGAATGGACGCTATCATGTCGCGATACAAAAAGAGCCCAGCAATTCGCTGAGCTCTTTCTTGAATCTATGTCTACCCAATGGCCGTGAACTTCAGACTATTACACCCGCTAAATCCAGTGAGCAATTTTATCAAACAGTCGGTTTTTATCGGCAGGTTTAACAATAAAGTCCGACATGCCTGATGATTCCATCTTTTCCAAGGTAACGGGAGAACTGTCACCCGTGTGAGCAATAATCGGCACCGAAGAGTATTCTTTGTCGGCACTGCGAATTCGGCGAGAAGCTTCAACACCGTCCATGATTGGCATTTCAATATCCATTAGGATCAAGTCGATTTCGTCGGTATCAAGCGCATCTAAGGCTTGTTGTCCGTCTTCTTTTTGCACAACATCAAAGCCCTGTTTTTCCAATAACATTGCCGTAAATCGGCGTAGAGATTCATTGTCATCGACCACCATAATCGTACGTTTAGTGGTGGCCTCTAGCGGTTTTACAGCAACCGATGGTATCACGTAGTTGGAGTCAAACAGTAAACGGTCAATGGTCGCTTTAGTATTCAGTAGCCAGACTTGTGTTTCCACCAAAATAGGCTCGAAAGAAATGTTACGTACACGCTTGATAGGATGACGCTCATACAAGTAAATGATTCGCGCCTCAGTAAACGAAAGTAACGATTCAATCCTATCGAGGCAATTGGCTCTTAAATCCAAGCTCTCCATATCAACGAAAATCAAGTCGAACTCAAACTGATATTCCTTATTCTGTAGCACTGACGCCACATCCAAAATCTGGAGGTCAAAACCCATAAAGCGAGAGATTTCAGTCATTTTACTGGAAAGCACTGTCTGATCACTGATCATCAGCACCGTCTTGAGTTTAGTCAGTTCGCTCTTGATTTCCTCTACCGAATTGGAAGTCAAAGATGGGAAAATCATCGTGAACTGTGTCCATTGATCCACTTCAGACTGGCATTTAATCTCACCACCAAACGAGCGCATGACCTTCTGACAAAATGGCAAACCTAAACCGTAATTACCCGACTGACCTGTGGTGTAAAAGTCTTGGAAAATACGACGAATGATATCGCTCGAAATACCAGAGCCGTTATCCGTCACCATTATCTGGTTCGTCACTTCATCACTGAACATGGTGACATGAATATGAAAATCTTCAGGGCTACGATGATGGAACGCATTCTTGAACAGATTATACATGACGTATTTCAACAAGGTGTCGCTACCCAAGAACTCAAAGTTACTCTGCACATCCAAGGAGATTGCTGACTTATCAGCAGAGCGCTTGTAATTGAAACTGTCTATCGCATCCTCAACCACCGCTTGCGCTGAATGCTTCTTAAACGTAGATCGAGAGACTCGGTTTTCATCAATTGAAGTCAGTAACAGATCTATCGTTTCGTTACCGGAATGAATGATCTCCATCGCTTCATCGCCCACTTCACGCAACTGAATCACTTCTTCATTGCTTAACGCATATTGCCCTTTTTGATCGCCACTTTTAGGGTTCGGCAATATGGACTGCATGACATCAATAGAGGTAAGTAATCCGCTTAGAGGGTTTCGCATCTCATGGGCAATACCCGCACCAAAAGACTTCGCCAATGACACCTTGTTTTCATGTTCCACCTGATTGCGGAAGTAGAACAAGTTGCCGAATAAGTAGATAAACAAAAAGATTGGCACATGCGTCCAATCCATTGTGAGTTCGAGGTAGAAGCCTTGTGTAATCCAAGCACACAAGGTAGCAATCCCAATACCGGCAAAGGTTTGTGCAAACATCACTCTCGTCACGTGCACCAATAAAATATGGAGGAAAATAGCCGACATGAATGACATAACCCAAACGTTGGACCAATTATTCATTAGCAGCATGTAGAAGAAGAAACCTGGCAAACAGATAGTTACGGCAACTTGATAATAAGCCGGAAGGTATTTTCGCCATTCAAATGGGACGCGATTGCGAAATATAATGCCAAAGAACAATACCGAGCAAAACAGGCGAAGCGCTAAGTTTTCGTAGGGTTGCGGGAACAAAAACTCCCACACAATGTAGTAAATTGGGAAGCCGACAAAGCCCATCCAACCCACGAGGGTTAAATTCGGTTCTGCGTACTGGTAAACTTTACGAATCGCGTTCATACGAAATACTTTGCTCTCTAAGCCCCGACGTTTATTAATTCTATGATTTGGTTTTTATACTTATATTTTGGCGCCGATTATATTACACATCACGTCCGAGCAGTGAGGTTTCAATCAAATATGTACCAACGCATTTGTTTTTATTATTAAGCGTAGATGAATGATGCACCCTGCTGACGCTTAAATTTAAGTACGAGTGCTTGGTTCAGGGATGGGCATGCGCGGTGTTCTTTTGATAACTGTGTTCAGCTTACTGCTATGTCACTGTTACTCGATGCATTTTTCTTGGAGTATCCCCGTAATCTATCACTGCGTAATGTTGCGTTACCCTGTTATCCCAGATCGCCATTGAGCCGTTGTCCCATTTGAAACGAACTTGAAACTCAGGGCGTCTCGCAATTTCAAACAGTTGGCTGAGTAAAACATCACTCTCTTTGCGGTCGAGTTCGTTGATATAACGAGTAAACTGTTCATTGATACAGAGCGTTTCTTTATCCGTTTCAGGATGAACTTGAACAACAGAGTGAACCACTGGCGGATTCTCCTGTGCTGTTTTAATCAAGGATTTGTGCCAATCGAGATCAATGTCTTCTGATTCTACACCTTCAAAGGCCACAAGCGAATGAGTCGCCGACAACCCTCTCAACTTAGCTTTCATATCTTCATGTAGAGATTCAAAAACCGCAGTCATAGAACACCAGATAGTGTCACCACCAATGCTTGGAATGTGTTGAGCATGCAACAGGGAAGCTTTCGACGGCAAGCTGCGCCACGTTAAGTCGGTATGCCAATAACTTTCCTTTGGCGCATTGCCACGGGTTGTTTCAATCACACTCACCTGTGGCGCACTTTCCACGCGAGGGAAGAAAGGATGTGCAGGTTCTAACGTTCCAAAGCGCTGTGCAATCATCAAGTGTTGTTCTGGAGACAAAGTCTGCCCGTCGAGAAAGATCACTTGATGGGCAATAAGTGCCTGATACACCTTATCGAGTTCATCAGCACTGCATGTAGAAAGCTCTAGTTCGTGAATACGAGCGCCGATGTGAGGAGTAATGGGTTCTATTTTCAACATACTTTCGCTTATTGGTGATATTGAGTTGCAGGGCGGATCTGGCTACTAGGCTAATCTGACTACTAACAGTAAATCGGGTAAATGCTGATTTTCTTTCTCACTTGAAATAGAAAGTCGTCTCTCCGAAACAAAAAAAGAGCTCCTAAGCTGGAGCTCTTTTCGTTTTTTGATACTTCCTGTATCCATAGACAAGTCCAATCTGTAGTACTTTCACTGAAAGCCAGATCATCGATATCTCCAGTTGTGTATCGCCAATAAATCTAGCATACAATCTTCAGACTGTTCTGGGACACAACCGAGATAATCAACTCTAGTGCCAAGCCATCTCGCCGCTTAGCACTTTCGCGCCAAGTTCTAAATCGCCTTCCGTAGCCTCAAATTTCGGGTAGGCTTTCTTCATGTAATCACTGATCTCGACCGATGTTGGATTACTTTTGCTCGCCAACGCTTTTTCAATATCAGCCACATAATCCTTCGTGAAGTGAACTGCATTTATTCCTGTTGGCATTTCACCTAAATAGTGACCCGGAATTACAACCTCTGGCTCTAGTGCTTTCATACGCTCCAACGATTGTGACCACTGGCTACGAATCTCTTTCGATGCAGTATCTGCCATCCATACATGCACACCGCTATACACCGACACGCCACCAAACACCGTTTTTTCAGACGGAACCCATAGGTAAGCTTGGTGTGTATTTATCTCTTTCACTTCGATGGTTTCACCTTCGATGCTTAATGTTGTGTCGTTCATCACCATTGGAACAATCACCTTAGAGGGCGCGTTGCCTTCTAATATAGGCCCCCAGTATTCAAGCTTTGCATCTTTGGTGCGTTTGATATGCGCGACAACGGCTTCACTGGCAACGACTTTAACGTTAGGAAATGCCGAAACTATCGGTTCCAAACCAAAGTAGTAATCTGGGTCGCCGCTACTGATGTAAATCATCGATAATTTTTTGCCAGTCGCTTTGATTTGCTCCACCAAATTTTGTCCATCAGCCACACTAAATTGCGCATCAAACAGAATCACTTCTTTCTCACCCGAGACCAATACCGAGCTTGCCGGGAATATCGCGTTCTCGCCGGGGTTATAGTGAGTAATGTTCAGTTCTGTCGCTAGCGCAACACTTGATGCCAGCACGGTTCCTAGGCTTATGGTTCCTAAAAGCATGCTTTTTGATAACAGGGTTTTCGATAACGTATTCATGGCTTTATTCCGATATTTGGAGTTGAACACCTGCCAACTCGCTGAATGTCCAAATATCTTATTTGATTGTTTTTAGATGAAATAGACATCAAATTAACTTTAACTGTTGCAGTTTTCGGACATATACTGAGGTCGGTTTAATTCTCTAGGCAATAAAACAATGGATAAACTCGAGGCAATGAATGTCTTTGTCACCATAGTGGAACGTGGCAGTTTAAGCGCTGCGGCAGAGCACCTTGATCTCTCACGAACCAAGGTCACTCGTTATTTGGGTGAGTTAGAAGCATGGATGGACACACGCTTGCTTCACAGAACAACACGAAGCTTGAGTTTAACCAGCGCAGGTAAAGAAACACTTGAGGTCGCCAGAGAACTTTTGGCACTGGAAACATCCCTAGCTGGGATCAGAAACCAAAACCGAGAGCATTTAAAAGGTCAGCTGCGTATTACTGCGAGCTACTCGATTGTCGATAGCTTCTTGATGGAATCAATTAGTCGCTTCATCGCCAAATGGCCAGAGGTTTCTATCGACATTATCTCGACTGATCAGACCGTCAACCTGGTTGAGTCACGCATCGATTTGGCCATTCGCATAACCAACGAACTGACGCCCAATATTGTCGCGAAGCAGATCGGTGAATGCCGCTCCGTGATTTGCTCATCGCCTCAATATCTAAAAGAGAAAGGCACACCCACAGAAGCCCAAGATCTAGCGCACCACAACTGTTTATCGTTCAGTTACTTTGGCAAAACCGCTTGGACGTTCAATGGCCCCAATGGGCTCGAATCGGTTCCGATTAAAGGGAATATCAGTGCAAACACCTCAGAGGTTCTGCTTTCTGCCACACTCAAAGGCAACGGTATCTGTTTACTGCCCTTCCCTTCAGTGGAAACCTTGATGCGTGATGGTCTATTAGTGCCACTGCTTTCTGAATGGCAACCTAAAACGCTCGGTGTTCATGCTATTTATGGAACGCGTAAACAAGTCACACCGCTGTTAAGAGCCTTTATCGACCATTTATCTGACGAGATGGAACAATCGACAAGCTGGTAGAAGTACGATGCCATCACTAAGGAGGAAAACTTGCCATTAGTAAAACTGATGCAGAATTAAAATCATTAATTTTACTTAACTGTCAGTTGCTTCTATCGTGACTGCATACATCATCAATTAGCTTATTAACGCAGGGAAACTGACTATGACTGCCATTACCGATTTAGACATTTTGTTAAAGTCCATGTCACCAGAACTCATTGAAGGCAACTATGTTTTCTGTACTGTCGACGGAGCGTTAACAGACTATGTTCAGCTCAATCCAATCTCAACTTTTCGTGAGAAAGAAGGTTTAACGCTGGTTCTGGAAGAAGACGTTGCGACCAAAGCTCAGCTAAACTTCGACGGTGTATTTAGCCTTATCACTTTATCGGTACATTCGAGCCTTGAAGCGGTTGGATTAACGGCGGCGTTTGCGACAAAGCTTGGCTCTTACGGCATTAGCGCTAACGTGGTTGCGGGCTACTATCACGACCACATCTTCGTTCAAAAAGACAAAGCAGAAGCTGCAATGAGTGCGCTGAAAGAGTTTTCAGAAGTAGATTAGTAAAGAATTCGATTACTCACAAATACAAAAAAAGCGACGTAATCTACGTCGCTTTGGCTTATTGCTTAACGTGCACTCACTGATCAGGCATCAGTGAGCGAACCAGTTAAGCAAGCTTAAAAGTCGCCACTTTGTCACTTAAGCCAGCGGCTTGGCTCTTAAGTTCGTTCGACTCAGTTAAGCTGTCCTGTGCGCCCACAACTAAGTGGTCGGTAACATCTTTAATGGTCGCCACGTTCTGGGTAATTTCACCCGTCACATGTGTTTGCTCTTCAGCAGCCGTCGCGATTTGAGTCGCCATATCGCTGATCAAAGCAACTGCAGTATTGATCTCTTCAAGCGCATGCGAAGCTCGATCGGCATCTTCTACTGAATGTATTGCCAACTTAGAACTGCTCTCCATCAGCTCAACCGCTTGCGCCGTTGTACGCTGCAGGATATCAATTGTTGATTTGATCTCTTCCGTTGAAGAGTGGGTACGCTGTGAAAGCACACGTACTTCATCCGCTACCACAGCAAATCCACGACCTTGTTCACCAGCACGAGCCGCTTCAATCGCTGCATTCAAAGCAAGTAAGTTGGTTTGTTCTGCAATGCCTTGAATCGTTGCGAGTACAGTCGAGATCTCTTGAGCATGCTTGTTAAGTTCGCTAATCACACTACCCGCTTCGTTCACTTCATTGGCTAGGTTATTGATTGAACCTTTGGTATCCACAACCAGAGCGTGACCGCTGTTAGTGCTTGTCGCTGAATCTTGCGCCGCTTTTGCTGTTTGCTCGGCATGCGATGCTATCTCTTGCGTGGCGCTCGCCATTTCAGTTACGGCCGTCGCGACCATGGTGATTTCTTGCTGCTGATGATTAAGCTCATCCACCGAACGGTTCGCACGCTGAGCACTTTGCTCTGACTGGCTGTTTAGCTGCTCTGACTGCCCACGGATATGGCCAATCAACTGCTGTAAACTTCCAACGAAGGTATTGAAGTTATGAGCCAACTCGCCCACTTCATCTTGGTTTTCAACATGAATGCGTTGAGTTAAATCACCACTACCATTCGCGATTTGCGCCAGTGCTTGAGATACGTGGTTCAACGGACGGAATAGAATCGTACACAACAGGTTAAACAGTATGGTACATACGATCACCACAAGTAGCGTCACCAACACTTGACCAATCACTGCATCAAATAGTGGCGCAACCAGAGAGTCATGGTTAACAACGCTCACAGTAATCAGGCTCGTTCCATCAATCGCACGTGCGTACAGAACATAGTCGCTGCCATTCAACTCGATAGAAGTGTCTTTACCGCTAGTCAGCGCCTTTTGTACGTCCGCAAAATCTAACCCAAGTGAGCTGATATTTTTGTTCAGTAACTTGGTGTCAGGGTGCGTATAAACCGTGCCTTTATTGGTCGCGATGAACATGTAACCTTCACCCGGAAGAATCACTTGCTCTAGGCTATTAAGAATGTCGGTAATTTCAACATCCGCGCCTAACACAACCTGTTGACCATGTAATTGCATGGCAGTACCCAGCGACACAACATTCGCCCCAGTTGCAGCTGCAACCGTTGGATTATCCATGAACACCTTACTAGGGTTTGCTACCGCGTTGGTGTACCAACCCCATAGACGTGGGTCATCATTGCCCGGCGGCAATACCACTCCGTTTGCGTTCTTTTGCGAACCGTCTGGAAACGCCAAGAAGACATTATCAAAAGAGGCTGAATCACGAACCTGTTTTAGGTGAGTCACCAAGCTTTCTTGTTTGGATTCTTTCGAAAGAGAAGTAAGCGCACGCTCTTTGGATAAGATCCAATCCGATACATATTGATTGTAAGAAGCCGATGCGCCTTCTAAACGCTGTTCAACTTCTGTATCCAACCTTTGCAATGAAGCACGAAAAGACAATGCCTCGACCAAGATCCCCCCCAGGATAATGGCCATACTGGCTGAAATCGCCAGCTTATTTTTAAGCGAGAGTTTCTTGAACATAGGAAACCTATAATTTGGAAGTAAAAAACCGTGGCGAACAAATTGGTTGCCAAAGCGGTTTGCAAGCGGGATATATTTTACGCTTTAAAATAAATTAAGAAACCAGCTAACCGGTTGAATTATTCATATGTGTGAGTAAGAGCACGCATCGTAACCCATTGATTTAGAGAATGGTGAACTCTAAATTTTAAATTAATGTGTTAAACATGGTCAGCTGATGAGTGTCTCTGTTTGAGAGTAATAACGGCACAGATCGCGCTATACCGTTAGATCATTAGGAAGGTATTTAAACGTGTTGAACGTCTGAATAGAAACAGGTTGCGGACAAAGTAGTCAAAAGTTGATCAACCAAAGTCCAACGTTAACAGCAATCGTGTTTCGTCAGATGAAGTGACTGGTGAACGGTGAACAAGGCCTCTATTCTCATTGCCACTCCAACGCTCCCCTTTTAATAACGCAAAATCACCACTGGCCATTTTCTGGATGTCAGATTCGTCGTTGTACAGGCCTGAAACAGAATCAGGCTGTCCGTTAGCCCCTAGCCCTAGCTTAGAACGGTCGACTAAGTCGTTTGGGAACCATTGAGTCGAAACACCATGATAGGTTGCCACTAAGCGGCAAGGAACTTGGTCAAAATGAAAACGAGGACACATCGCTTTATTCAGAACGGCTAAACGCAACCCGACTTCTTCAAGCTCAAACAAACAACAGAACATATCCACCAGCTCTGCCATGTTTTCTAACAGCGCTTTAGAGGCGGTGCCATCGGTGGCAAATTCCAACTTATCGAAAGCATTTTCAGGTGACACGCTAACAGACTTACTAAAGTTTGGATTCAAGGCGATAAATTCACTAATTGCCGTCGTTAAGCCTTCATCAAACTGTCGCTGCCATACCGCTATATTAATATCACTTTGGTAGATTTCCGCTAATACCGTTGGCTGCTCAGAAGCACTCAAGCTTGGCTTGTGATTTGCCTTATCCTGAATACTCACAGCTGAACTAATGTTGAGTGGCTGGCTGCTATTGGTAGCCAAAGGCTTGGTTAACACGGCATTCATTACGTCGTCTCCTTGATACATGCTCATCGCTTCCCTTTTACCAACAGAATAATTATTCTTGGCAAGAGTGATTTTGGTTATGTTATAACATAACTAAAAATAAACAAGTCACTTCGTCGATCATGATTCCAGTAATACAGCGACGCTCTTCTTTTCCTGCGGTAATTTTTCGAATGCTGAACTAAGCTTCTCTCAATCACTCTTTCCAAAAAGTCATTTTAAAAACGTACGACTCAAGAACGTAAACCTGTGAATTCATCAATCTGGTGACAACTTATGAAAAAACTAATCTCTACATTCGGCCTCCTATGCACCGTTATCTCCGCTCAATCTTTCGCGGAGTCGGGCTACACATTAGATCCGAAGTTATCGAACATCACATTCGCGACCATTAAAAAGCAGTTTGTTGTCGAGCCCGCATCCATCAAACCTATGTCTGGAGGGCTTACCGAAGAGGGCCAGTTTTCAATAGTATTGGACTTGAAAAGCGTGAGCACCGGAGTCGCTATTCGTGACCAGAGACTGAATGAACTCTACTTTGAATCGATGACTTTTCCTGAAGTGAAGATCTCTGGGAAGGTTGAACCGTCGATGCTATCTGGTGATCCAAAAAGAACAACAGTAGCAGCGGAAGTTACTTTACACGGCGTAACCAAAACGATCGATTTCCCAGTTGTGGTGGTTCCATCCTCAGGGTTTGTCATGGTTAGCTCAGCTTCGACAATCATCGTCAACGGCGCTGATTTTGGGATATCGACAGAGAATCTAAACAAACTTTCAGCGACCGTGGGTGGATTAGCGATTTCCGACCAAATCCCTTTAAGCTTTAACCTACTTTTCGACCAATAATGGACTTATAACTATTCCTTTCTATTCTCCCTCATTTCACATTCATCAATCGTTTAAGAGCAGTGAATGTGAGTAAGAGTACGCGACAACGCAATAAACTGAATTAGGTTTGAATAAACTAAACCAAAATTTCCACTCGATTTCCCCAAGTCGGCCAGATAAACATCCCTCACAAAGTATTAAATTGAGCGTTATATAGGCTCAGAGATGTCGTTGATGTCACATGTCGTTACACAGCATGACGCCTTAAGGCTTTACATCTTGGGCGAGGTAAACAACAATCCCTGAGAACAAATCCATAACATAATGTATTTAGAAATTATGAGTAACACAGAAAACAAAAAATCGAGTCCTCTTTTCGAAGTCGTGTTTAACGTCTTTCTTCCTTCATTCATTTTAATGAAGTTCAGTGGAGATGAGCATCTCGGAACAGGCTTAGCTTTGCTTGTTGCCCTTGCCTTCCCTATTGCTTATGGTGGCATGGAGTTAATCCGCAATAAGAAGTTCAACTTCATCGCTGCGCTCGGCTTTGTAAGCGTGCTATTGACGGGCGGTATTGGTTTCTTTGAGCTAGACACTCGTTGGTTAGCACTAAAAGAAGCATTAATCCCTGGTCTAATTGGTTTGGCGGTTCTTGGCTCAACCTTCACCCGCTACCCGTTTATCCAGAAAGTTATCTTCACACCGGCCCTGTTAAATATCTCTCTTATTGAAGAGCGCCTAAAGCAGTTCGGTAACCAAGCAAAGTTTGATCGTTGTCTAATGACATCCAACTACCTATTCGCGAGTACTTTCGCATTTTCTTCAGCTATGAACTACTTCCTAGCGACTTGGATTGTGACTAGCCCTGCTGGCACCGCTGCCTTTAATGAAGAACTTGGCAAGCTGACACTTTACAGCTACCCAGCAATCGCCATCCCAAGCATGCTGATGATGTTAGGTATTTTCTACTACATTTGGCGTCAAGTTCGCACGATGACATCACTAGAAACAGAACAAATTTTTATTACTAAATAGTTCTGAATTAACAAATCGCTCTGACAGCATAACATGAAGCCCAGCAATTAAGCTGGGCTTCTTTGTTTTTACTCTTTCGTTATCAACGTGATAGATGACAGCTTCGATTTGGATTATGAATCGAACGGGCAACCCTAATGCTCTTTTCTCAAGTAAATTTGGGCAACATGTCTATAAACCAATAATAATCAATGAATTGCATTGATTGAACCGACAGATGCTTTTATAGTCAATTCTGTTGGTTACTTTACAAAGCTCTACCCGCTCACTGACATTATTTCAATTGCTGTTGATAAGATCGCATAAGCTAGGTGCTAAAGGTAGACGCCAGCCGTACTCAATAAGGAATATAGATTATGAACAAATCTCAATTAGTTGAACACATCGCGACTTCTGCAGACATCTCAAAAGACCAAGCAGGCACAGCACTAAATGCGCTAGTTGAAGGTATCTCTACTTCGCTTGCGAACGGTGATGACGTATCGATCCTTGGATTTGGTAGCTTTAAAGTTAACTCTCGAGCTGCTCGCACTGGTCGTAACCCGCGAACCGGAGAAGAGATTCAGATTGCCCCATCAAAGACGCCAGCATTTAAAGCGGGCAAGGCACTAAAAGAGACGTGCAACCTGTAACACAAAAAACACAAGGAAGATTACGATGACGACTAAGGAAAAAGCGAAAACGAGCCGAAGCAAAAAAGCAGGCAAGTCGACTAAAGCGCAAGCCGAAACGCCTAAGACTCGTCAACGCATTGAAGAGCTTCTCGAAGAGCGTGAACTGGCTAAACTGTTAGAACTTTAGTTTATATAAGAACTAATGTTTAGGTTTAAGCAAGGTGATAGTTTGTTATCGTTCTAATGCCACTGCAGATTTGTAGTGGCATTTTTGATTTAGGAGCAAGCGCCTCTAATAAATAACATTGATACCCCTCCCCACTAAAGCGACAAACACATCTGTCCAAAATCTGAACGCTAAGTAACTGATTGAGTTACATAGCTATACATATCCATACTTACCCAAATCACCTTTTTCACTATCATCATTTTCTTGTTATTGGTGAGATTATTGGAAGGGTTCATGACACGACTATGTTCGAGCAATCCTTCTTCTTTGAGGTGATTATGAATGTCGTTCGCATGGGGATTGAAGCAAATACCCATAAAAATAAGGGTAAGTACAAAGCGATAGTTAAGTTTACTATTCGAGCCCTGTTTTATTATTCAGCTACTCGAAAAATGAGTAATAATTTCAACTCTGAAGAGAGAAAGTTATTATTTATCAAGCAACCCAACTTCCTTTCTAAATTTGTGACTCCCTACTTATGTACTGGCTTTAGCAATAAAGAAAAGATCGATATCTTATCCAAACACTACGACTGGTTTGAAAACACCTTCGCAACAGAAGCTAGCCCTATCTGGCAGGGTAGATGTCACTGTTAAAATTTAACCAGTTTGGGCGATAAAGAGTAATTGTGTCTCGTA
>NZ_MAKD01000073.1:0-38018 GCF_001691235.1 Vibrio sp. ZF57
GCGTTGCCATTTATCTCAATAAAAAAGGCGCAAAGTGAAAACTTTGCGCCTTTCTCTATTTCTAACTGTTGCTTTCTAAGTATCTATTTAACTTTTGGTGTTACATAAGAGATTGATACTAGTTAGCGATCAACAATAGCTAGATTACTTCTTTACACCTTCAACGTGTAGATCCATATCTACATAGCTTGAAGCGCCCATTACTGGAATGTTGAAGTCAGCAAGTTCTAGACGAGTTGTACCCACGAAACCTGCACGCTCACCGCCCCATGGGTCTTGACCAGCACCGATGAATTCAGCTTCGATAACGATAGGCTTAGTTACACCGTGAAGTTTAAGGTCACCCATTACTTCAAGTTTGCCGTCGCCTTTATCAACAACTTTCGTGCTGTTGAATGTCGCATCAGAGAACTTACCAGCATCGATGAAATCGCCGCTACGGATATGCTTATCACGTTCTGCGTGGTTTGAATCAAGGCTTGTAGTATCAACCGTTACGTTTACTGTAGACGCTTCAACGTTGCTTTCATCAAATGAGAAGTCACCTGAGAATGTGTTAAAACGACCTTGGATAAAGCTGTAACCCAGGTGGCTAACTTTAAAGTTAACTGAAGCATGCGCACCTTTTGTATCAATCACGTAATCAGCGGCGTTCGCAGCGAAAGGCATTGCCATTGCAAATGCTAATCCTGTAGCGATAATTGACTTTTTCATTTTGAAGCTCCTATCATTTTTCGTAGCGTATCGTCTTTGTCGATAACGTGGTGTTTTATCGCCGCTAAGGCGTGTACTGATGCCATGATGATCAGTACCCATGCAGCATAGTAGTGAATCGTTCCTGCGAGATCAGATTGGTTTGCAAACAGTTCACCCATACTTGGTACAGTGAACCAATTGAATACGTCGATCCCGCGGCCATCTGATGTTGAAATCAAATAACCTGAAATAAATAAAACCGCTAAGTTAATGTACATAAAGCCGTGAGCGATCTTCGCTGCTGCAACTTCATAGCTTTTACCTTTCACTTTAGGTGACGCGGTAACTAGTTTCCAGACCAAGCGGATAACGGTAACGGCAGCCAAAAGAATGCCTACCGAGCGGTGATAGTCTGGCGCTGTTTTGTACCACTCGCTGTAGTATGAAAGATCAACCATCCACAGGCCTACACCAAATAAGCCAAATACCGCGAGAGCTGAAATCCAATGCATCGCTCTTGCTAAAGGGTTGTAATTTCTAACGTTGTTGTCCATGCATCTCTTCCGAATGTTAACGAGTAGTGTAGTTTCGAAAAGCGTACCCTACACCAAGTTTGTGTAACATATTATTTACCAAGCTTTACATTGGTAACATCATTTCAAATTAAACGAGTTATTCAAATTATTTGAACAAGTTTGGGCTAAACGTTAGATTTCAACGATTTGTTCGATCTCGTAAAGCTCATCTGAGATATCTAACATTTTACGTTCCATGACTTTTTGAGCGTCTTCTATCCCTTTGTTGTAGTAAACCGCCCCAAACTTTTTACTTATGAAATCGACCAAGAATTCTGTGTCGAACTGACCAAGCTCCACATCGAGTTCATCCTGCAGGTACTTTTGGAGCGTATGAGTAAGCTCAGACTTTTGTTTCGAATCTAATTGAATGGTCATGAATGTTTCCAAATAAAGAGTAAGTAGATCAATTGTGATTTGCTGACTAGACTATAGTCGAGGTAACTAGCTAGAATTCCTCATAATTTAGAATACAGACCTGTAGAGCGCCAGTGCTATCCATAAAATCACTCAGCAATGGTTAATTTTGATAGAGAGATCAAGAACTCGCACTTTGACGATAGGTAACGGAACCGCAATTACCGTACTATTGCCCATCAATAAGATAGTAGCTGTGTATAAGGGACTTCATTGTTATTAGATCTAGTGATTAAAAGCGTTAATCAATTTCAAGACGATTGCCTAAAGCTCTGTGAACGCCACTACCCTACGGTGCACAATCAAGGGATCAGTGAGCACCATATAGGTAAGGCATTTGCCCGCCGAATGGAGCACACCTTCGTTAGCTTTAATCATGCAAGCAACATCAGCCCACTTGAAATGCTTTCCTCTAGAGAAACGCCTCGACACTTCCGAATATCTTCCGAAATCGGTACCGTTTGGATGATCAGTCATCATATGGTGAGCGCCGGGAAAACATGTCGTAGAAAGTTGATGTTGGACATCCATAATTGGCAACAAGAGTATGGATTTTCCATTCAACCCAATGACGTTTTGATCATTGTCTCCGACCATTGGATTAGCCGAAGTAAAAACAGTGGCGAATTATTGCATTGGTGGATGGGTGAACTCCCAGATGAGATCACGGAATATAGTCAACAAGGTATCACGCTAAGAGAGAGTGATTCTCAATTTGCTACTGACTTAAATAATAATTTTAAAATCAGCCCTTGCTTCATTAAATTTGGACACCCTTTAAAGCGGTCAGGAAATCAACAACTGGTTCGTAAATATCTGCAACTTTACGCAGTACTTCAATGGCAGTAAGAATACGGGTCAACTTTTTTAATCAGTCTTGAAAGTAAATAGTTAGACCTCCATCCCAACATTTTATAAAACCTAACTCAAGCCCTACCCAATAATCAATCAAAGTTTATCTTCGATAAAATAATAACTTATCAGCTCATCGTTCATATTTTGAGAAGTAGATATCATTTATATGCAAACAGAGTTGTTTGTTAATAATGTAACTTTGACATTCCCCCATAACCTGAGGCTTTATCCTTATTTTCACCTGGTGTATTGGCGTTGAAAGCTTATATTGATTGGTGTTGATATGAGATAGATTACTCAGAGATTAAATTCACAATAGTCATTATTAATGGTGAATGATAAGTAATTTTAATGACTAATATCAATTATCATGCTGTTTTTTCGTTAATTATATTTATTTAAATATTGACTCTACAAAAGAGTTTTTATTAATTGACAATTTACTTACACCTGTCAATATTGTGACAGCCGCGACATGTACGTCCGCCATTGAATAAGCCCTCTTTACTAGCGACTATGATTTTATCAGACAGAAGTGAATTTATTAGCTGTATATCCGTAGATGCTGATATGCAGTTTATTGCGAAATACCAAGACCTGACGCTTAGAAGCGTCTATCAACCTATATTCGACTCTTCTATGACTCAAATAGGTGTTGAGGCTTTGGTGCGCATTTCAAATAACAAAGGTGATATTGTTCGTCCTGATCAATTCTTCCATTCCGACGAAACCTCAAGCACAGACAAAATTAATGTCGAGAGGCTGAGCCGAGCCATTCATATACGCAACTTCGCACAGTCGACTATTCGTCATTTACACCTATTCTTGAATGTTCTTCCTAATGTTGGCGAGTTATTTGCCGCAGAGAAAGTGAGCGATAGCTTGTTAGCTAAGCGCCTGCATGAGCTTAACTTATCGTGCGAACAAATTGTGATGGAGTTGGTCGAGCTTAATGTAGAGAGTGAAGAACGTTTGAAAGACGCAGCCCATTCATTGGCGGAAAATGGTTTTCAAATCGCTGTTGATGATTTCGGAACACAAGCGTCAACAGAACAGCGGGTTCGCCATATTAATCCTCATATCATCAAGATAGATCGCTCTGTGATGTTGGATTTTGAACAAGGCGACACAAGTGAAATGGAGTTGGCCTTAAAGCTTGCTACTCAAATCGGTGCGAAGACGGTAATCGAAGGGATAGAAACCCAACAACAACTCGCAGCGATGCAAAATTTAGGCTTCGATATGTATCAAGGTTATCACTTAGCAATGCCAAAGCCGATTGAGTTAGACATACGGCTAGCAATTTAGAATCGCCCTATTGTTCTTAAAGCCGCTTGCCCATTGAGTAGCGGATTTTTTAATGCTTGCCTATTCGTACCCTCTTACCGCTCTCACGTGTCAACACATTTCAGGACGGGACAACACGCATAAAAAACCCAGTCAAATTTGACTGGGCTGGCTTAAAAGAATCTGTTTTATATCATTCCCTAATAACCCGCAGTGGACGGTTTGATTCTATATAAAATAGCGAACATCACCGGTACTACTATTAGCGTTAGTACGGTAGCAAAGCCTAAGCCTGCCATGATGGTAATCGCCATCGAGCCGAAAAATGCATCGAATACCAAAGGAATCATACCCAAGATAGTCGTTAATGCTGCCATAGATACCGGTCGTACACGACTAATCGCACTGTCGACAACCGCTAAATATGGGTCTTTACCTGTTGATAGCTCACTGTTGATCTGGTCAAGCAGTACAATGCCGTTCTTCAAAATCATGCCGCTTAGACTCAATAAGCCAAGGAACGCTGTGAAGCTGAATGGCATATTGGTACCTAACAGACCAATTGAAACACCAATGATAGAGAGTGGAACCGTAAACCAAATCACAAGCGGCTTACGAACCGAGTTAAACAGAAGCATCGTGATGATAAACATCAGCAAATAACCCATTGGCAGTGAACCAAACAGAGATTCTTGCGCATCTTTAGAGCTTTCGTACTCACCACCCCAGCTAATGCTGTAGCCTTCTGGTAAATCTAATGCTTCTACCTTTGGTTTCACACGAGCAAACAGACTCGCTGGCGTTTCATCACCAAGAACATCGTGGTCAGCCAATACTGTTAGCGTACGTTTTCTGTCGCGACGCTGAATCAGTGGCTCAGACCATTGAAGCTCTACGCCATCAATCACTTGCTCAACTGGGATGTAAGTTTGTAGTGATGGGCTCCAAATCTTCACATTGTTTAGCGATTCGAAATCAAAACGCTCTTCTTCCGGTAAACGCGCCACGATAGGTAACATATGAGTACCATCACGCAGTAGGCCGATGTTGTAACCGCCAAACGCCATCTGTAATGTCTCAGACAAGTCAGTTTTTGAAATGCCTAGGCGACGAGCCTTAGATTCGTTGAACAGTGGTACAAGTTCTTTAGTGCGTTCACGCCAGTCATGACGAACATTTCGAGAGCCTGGATCGGCAAGCAAGATGTCTTCGACTTCAACTGCAATGTTACGCAGTACTTGTGGATCGGCACCGATAATACGCGCTTCAATTTTTGAAGCGGGTGACGGACCAAACTCAATCAACTTGAACTGGAACGTTGGTTGCTCAAATTCGTTCGCTAAGTCTTTGTCTAGCGCCGCTAGAGCCTTAAACATAGTGTCGCGGTCAGTGGTTCTTACTTGTAACTGGGCGTACGCTTCGTAGCTTTTCTCTGGTTGGTAAGTCAGTGCGAAACGTTGCATGCCCTGCCCAACCGTTGTCGTTACAAACTCCACGTCGTCTTGCTGGCGAATGTAGCTTTCAACTTTTTCTGTCTGCTTGATCGTTTCACGAACATCGGTGCCTTCTGGCATCCACATGTCTACGTAAAACATTGGGGTATTTGACGGCGGGAAGAACTGCTGCTTCACCATACCAAAACCGACGACAGAAACTGCTAATAGAGCGACCATACTAACTACAGTAAGCCATCTAAATCGAAGTGCTACTTTCAGACACGCACCGAATACCACAAACAGGATGCCTTTGTATGGGTCTTCGTTCTCATCAACCTTGTCTTCTTCTTTAAGCAACATCTCGGCAAGGAATGGCGTTAGTGTTAGTGCAGTTACCCAACTCAAAAACAGTGAGAAACACAGTACCCAAAACAGTGAACCCATGAATTCGCCTGTCGCATCCTTCGACAAACCAATCGGTGCAAACGCTGTGATAGCGATAATGGTCGCACCTAACAGTGGCCATTGTGTTTGCTTGACGATGTCTTTCGCTGCTTGAAGCTTGGTTTTGCCTTTCTTCAAGCCCACCAAAATACCTTCAACGACAACAATCGCATTATCCACCAGCATACCCAGCGCGATGATCAGTGCCCCCAGAGAGATGCGGTGCAGTTCAACATCGTTGTAATCCATCAGGATGAAGGTACCGAATACCGTCAATAGAAGAACCAAACCGATGATCAAACCACTGCGTAAGCCCATTGCGAACAACAATACAATGATAACGATGGCTACCGCTTCAACTAGGCTGATTAAGAAGTCAGCCACAGATTTGTCTACTTCTTGCGCTTGGTTGTAGAAGTAATTCAGTTCTACACCCGCTGGCTTAATGCTTTCTAGGCGATCCAGTTCCGCATCCAGTGCTTTACCAATCTCAACCACGTTTACTCCTGATGAGAAAGCAATACCTAAGTTGATTGCAGGTTTACCGTTGTACGTTAATACATTACCCGGTTTTTCTTGAATACCACGAGTCACTTCAGCAACGTCTTTTAGACGAATTAGATTGCCAGTGTCACGACCATGAATGATTAGGTTTTCTAGTTCTTCAACCGTGCTTAATGTGCCGTTTGGCTTAATCGTTAGGCTTTGACCATTCAGCATCACCTCGCCTGCCGATACCACACTGTTTTGTTGTGCTAGCAATGCTGTCACAGTCGACATATCTAGGTTCAATGCGGCTAAGCGTTCCAGTGACATCTCAACAAACAGTTGTTCTTGTTGGTCACCTGCAATGCTAACTTTACCGACACCGTCAACCAGTTCGATTTCACGCGTTAGGTAATCTGCGTACTGTTTGAGCTCAACGTAATCGTAACCATCACCGGTCAGCATGATCATCACACCAAACACATCACCAAAATCATCGATGATCTGAACGGAATTTACACCACTTGGCAGTGTTGGTTGTAGATCGTTGATCTTACGGCGCATTTCATCCCAGATCTGAGGCAGCTCGTCTGGACCGTAGTCCATCTTCATACTGACCATAATTTGGGACATACCGTTCGATGATGTCGAGGTAATCTTGTCGATGTACGGAAGCTGTCTTATCTCTTTTTCTAGTGGGTAAGTCAGCTCTTCTTCAACTTCCATTGACGTAGCGCCAGGGTAAGTTGAAATAATCATTGCATCTTTAATGGTAAAAGCTGGGTCTTCTAAACGGGATAGATTACCAAAAGACGTCACACCGCCAATGGCCAAAATGACTAGAAACAGCCAGCTGATTACTTTGTTCTTTATTGAATATTCTGCGATGTTCATTCTGCTTTTCCTGACAATTGGATTCCGTCACGGAGTTTTCTTAAATTCGAATTTACGAGTAGCTCACCTTGCTCAACACCATGAGCGATGAGTGCGCCTTGGCCACTGATCTTGTCGACTTCTACTTCGCTTTTGAATGCTTGTCCGTCTTCCATTTTCCACACATAGAACTGATTCGCTTCAGAGCCCGCTTCTAGCGTTGTCATTGGTAATTGGTAGCCTTGAACATCGCTCAGGCCCGCTTTCGCCATATCTACATTGACCGTAACGCTCGTGCCTGGCAGGATTTCACTTTCAGGCTGCTGCATCTGCATCCAAAATTCGTAGGTACGGGATTGTGGGTGCAGTTCACTGGTGTGTTCTAGATACGTCAGTGGATATTGGCCTGTGTGACCGCCAAAGGTCGCCTCAGGACGATAGCTATTTGAAAGTATGTCTGGGCTAATTGACGCCAAGATCGAATCTGATACTTGAATTCGCACATACACCTTGTCGTTCTGGTACACACTCAGTAGTGTTTCTCCAGGCGTCGTATTTTCGAATCGTTGCTTATCGACAGTTGAGACTGTTCCTGAGAATGGCGCTAAAAGTTCTGTGTAACCTAGCTTGCGTTTTGCCGCCGCCAAATTCGCCGATGCGAGCTTGTAGTTAGCCGTCAGTTGGTCGTGTTCTGATTGCGATAACATTTCGCTGCCAAACATCTCAGTACCACGGGCCAACTGTTTGCTCGCCAGTTTGAATTGAGATTGAGCATCAGTCAGATCTTGGACGTACGTTGCGTTATCTAAGGTGGCTAATAACTGCCCTTTTTCGACATTGTCGCCCGCTTCTACTAATACTTGTTGAATCTCGCCTGCTAGCTTAAATGCCAAGGGAGTCAATTCAGCTGGCATCACCTGTCCATTAAAACTTCTGAACTGATTAGTAAGCGGTGCGCCAACTTCAAAGGTAGAAACCAACAAAGGTGGTTGTTCACGGTGTACAGCTTCATTGTTACAGGCTTGAAGTAACAGAACCGACGCGACAACAACTGATAATTTTGAAAGGTTCATTAAATACCGCCCTCACGAAGCCAAGCTTTTACTTGTTGTCCGTCTGATAACGCATCCACACCCGCTTCAACGATAAGGTCACCAGACGACAATCCGTCGATAACCTTGCCTTGCTCATCAAGAAGGACTTGTACTTTAGAAATCAGTTGAGAGTCAGGGTTATAACGCCATAGTTCACCATGGCCTACGTCTTTGTTTAACCAAGCTGAATCCACAATACCAATGCCGTAGTCAGATTTACTTTTCTGAACTTCAACTTGCGCTGTCATACCAGAAAGTAGATTGATGCCTTCTGGCTTTTCGATAGACACAACCGCTTGGTAGCTGTTGGTATCTTCATCTGGTTGCGTTGAGATTTCTTTAAAGCGAGTCGGGATACGAATGCCGCGGTGGCTGTCCATCACAACCCACATGTTTGAGCTCGTTAGGTCTTGAATAGAACGGTCTTCAAGCTTTGATACTGGAATTGAAAACGTCACATCCATTTCACTGTGATTCAAAATATTCAGTACAGGCTGCTTTTCTGCGATCAATTGATATTGCTTTCCAAACACCATCGATACCACGCCATCGAATGGAGCAACTAAGGTAGTGTAGCCAAGGTTTGTTTTTGCTTGGTCCAACTCAACTTCAGCGGCAGTAAAGGTGTTTACGGCTTGGTCGTAGTAATCGGTACTGACCAGTTTTTTCGCATACAACTCAGAAGCTTGTTTGTATTGGCTGTTCGCCAGATCAAATTTAGCTTGGGCTGCGTCAACGGCAATACGGTAATCCGTCGCGTCTAATACGGCTAACACCTGACCTTTCTTCACTTCTTGTCCCATACGAACATCGAAGGTTTCTATATCTCCACCCACTTGGAAAGAAAGTGCCGCACGGTCGGTTGCATCAACCTTTGCAATGAAGCTATCGAGATCAATATCAGTCTGTTGTGGGATTTCGAACAGCTTGACTGGCTTGATTACCTGCACATTTTCCTCTGACTGAACTTTGTCACATCCAGTTAGAGAGCCTGCGAGCAATAGTGCTGCAATAACAGCTCCCATGCGCTTGCTCGATATGGCATTGATAGACAAATTGAACTGCATGATGCCTCTCCGTTTAATTATTATGATTTATTACACAGGTGGGCAGTATATTTAATATTAAATAATTCTCAAGCTTTACTTTCCACTTGTGCAGTATTTTTTATTTCAGTAAAAACAGTGTAGAATGTTGTAATCAGGTAATTATGTGAAATGAAGATGACCGAAAAGAAGCAAGGTAGAAGAAGTGCAAAAGACGCCGAAGAGACGCGTTTTTTGATCATGAGCGTTGCCGCAGACATGTTCTGTGACTTTGGCTACGATCGTGTATCACTGCGAAACATCAGTGAAAAGGCAGGCGTCTCGCATAGCCTTATCCGCCACCACTTTGGTAGCAAAGAAAAGATTTGGCATGCAATAAGTGATTGTTTACACGATTATTTTCAGTCTTACATCAGTAAGATTATGGAAGAGCTGCCAAAAGATGTTGCGCCAAATATCGCTATCTACCTGTTTAGCATGCGTCTGTTCACCAACATGATTCACTCACGTAGGCCAATGCAGCTTATTTCAGACTCTGTTCGCCAAGAAGACAACCTAGTTGATTACTTCATCGACAATGTCGGCGATGTTGAAAAAGAGATTAACGGGCTTGCCGCTGAGTACAATGCAGCTAACCCAGACAAAATGATCAACATTTACGAAGTTAAATGGCAAATGATCATGTACGCAAACGGCGCTGTATGCCTCACTCCCTTTATGGAAAGCACTTGGAATGAAGGTGATATGGTCACCTCACCCGAAGACGCCCTACTTAAGCATTGGCAGCTTTTCAACACGCAGATGGTCAGCAAGTTCAATATTGATGAAGAGTGGGCTCTAAATCCAACCTCGATTGAAGAGCTGATTTATGAAGTGCCATGTGAATGGAAGTGTAACCAGGAACATAAAGCTTAATCGGGTTCATAACCATTATGAGCTTATAAGATACAAAAACGCGCCGTTACAGAAGTCACTGTAACGGCGCGTTTTTATATGTATAGATCTTTAAACTGGAGCTTTGTACAGCTTATTAGCGACGTGCTTTACCGCGGTTTTGGTGAATCTTAAGCTTCGCTTTCATCTTACGTTTTTCTGATGAACGGCTTTTGCTGCGACCACCACGATCGGGCGCTAGATCTTTTTCAAGGCTTGGTTCAAAGCCCTCTAGCCACTCTTGAGGCAAGCGAGTATCAAGTAATCGCTCAATATCACCCAATAGGTAAGCTTCATCCTGACTCATCAAAGAGATCGCTAAGCCGCTGTTACCCGCACGGCCAGTACGTCCGATGCGGTGAACATAATCTTCTGCTTTAAATGGCATGTCATAGTTCACAACTTGTTCTAGCTGCTGAATATCAATACCACGAGCTGCCACGTCGGTTGCGATCAACGCACGAACTTTGCCTGACTTGAAATCGTCTAGGGCTTTTTGACGCGCACCTTGGCTCTTATCGCCATTGATTGATGCCGCTTTAATGCCGTCTAACTTAAGCTCTTTAACGAGAGCATCAGTGCCCTGCTTAGTCTTTGTGAACACCAACACTTGTTGCCAGTTTTTTGAACCAATCAAATACGCTAATAGCTCACTTTTACGCGACTTATCTACCGGGTAAACCATCTGTGTTACGGTTTCAGCGGTGCTGTTTTTTGGCGTAACTTGGATTTCACTTGGCTTCTGCATCATACGGTGTGCAATCGCTTTGATTTTGTTATCAAACGTTGCAGAGAAGAACAGAGTTTGACGCACTTCGTTCATGCGAGAAAGAATACGCTTGATGTCAGGCATGAAGCCCATATCTAACATACGGTCAGCTTCATCCAGTACCAGTACTTCCGTTTGGCTCAACATGATGTTTCTAGTGAACATGTGATCAATAAGACGACCAGGCGTCGCGACAAGAATATCTGCGCCACCGCGTAAGTTATCAGTTTGCACCTTCATGCTAACGCCGCCGTAAGCCACCACGACTTTAATGTCGGTGCCCTTTGCGTAGCTAGTTAAGTTATCGAAAACCTGTTGTGCCAATTCACGAGTTGGCACTAATACAAGCGCACGAACGAGCTTAGGGTTCGGAATAACGTTGTCTTTTGTCTCGATTAATCTTTGAATAATCGGTAAACCAAACGCAGCAGTTTTACCTGTACCCGTTTGAGCACCAGCCAGTACATCTTTGCCTTCTAATACCAATGGAATTGCTTGTTCTTGAACACTGGTAGGAGCCGTAAAATTAAGCTCAGACAACGTGGCAAGAAGATGCTCAGATAATCCTAGTTGGTTAAAAGATTTTGTAGATTCAGACATAGTATGATGCTCAAAGATTAAATAGGCGCGGATTGTAGCAAACCTGCATTACGCTGTTTACCTTTCCTTTTGATTTTTCTTCATTTGAAGCGCATTAAACTGCTTAGCTTCCTCTAAAACGTTGGGATAAAGCTCATTAAAGTGACACTGCAACGTATCATAGTGACGTTCGAGGTCATCGTAACATGCCTCGAGCATACCGAGCTTAGGCCTTCTCAACGCCATTCGCTGCAACACCACCTCTATAGATGACATGTCTTGATAGCTCTCTAACCATCTATGCTCAGCCATTTTCTGATGAACCATAACGAAATTTTCAGGCCAGTGTGGCTCTTGATGTTCAAAGATCTGCTCATGGCTATCTAAACAAAAACGCTCTAATGTCTGCTGTGAAAACTGATCCCAATGATTGGCTAAGCAGTGATCCCAAAATACATCGAGTGCGATAGGCGCAAAGCGTCGTGTTTGGTCTGAGAAAAGTGATTTTGCAGAACGAGATACATCATGACGATCAGTATAGCTATCAACAAATCGATGAAGCCTAATACCGTCAGAAAGGGAATCAGAATAGTGTTTATTAGGGTCGCCTTTAACAAAATCACCTAACAGGTTACCTGCTAAGTTGCTGTTACAGTGCTTGGCGATGTGAAGGTGTGCGAGAAAGTTCATTGAACCTCATTAAAGTATCGAGAACTAAGTAACATGGTAAACGTACTCGTTTATCTTCGCGAACTTTAATGAGGATAGTTTTGGTATGACGTGTGAGCGAATACGATTTGCTCAGTTTAGAATTGTTTGCTTTGAGAAGCTTTAGCTAAGAAAACTTTTAGCTTTAAAACGTTTCAGTTGAAACTGAATTAAAGATCTTAAAAGCTTAGTTCGAAGACTTGAAAAGCTCTTCTGCTAACTGTTTCACTGTCTGCTCATAGTCAGACAAATCAATGCCAATTTCCATAGCATCTAACAACTCTAGACTTTCGTCATTATAAGATTGGTCACTCATTGTGCCCCCTCTATTCCTTGATGTGGACATGATGTCCGATTAACTAGTGCACCATCTTGGACTTATATTATGTCACTTTGATGAACGCACTCTACTCTACCCATTCCATATTCATAGCTTAAAGCTACTCGCGATCATTAACGCTTTTTTGCGCTAAAGGGGTATACGCGAACGACATATGTACTGCCACCTTACACCAAGTACAACAAATTACTCTATAAATTTTGAAACCGATCATGGTCAAACGTTTGCTTTGCTCAATTGAATGCTGACACGCCCCTTTGTGTAAATGTTAATTTACAGTGGATGTTTTTAATTACAATAAGAATTGCATTTGGAATTAAACTCAATCAGAATACTTCAAAATCGAGATATTCTTTGGGTTTATGCGCTTAAGCTAGAAGAATTCCAATGAAAACACACCCTAACGTAAAGAATTATATACAATGAATAAATCAAAGGTTTTTGGTAGTACTTTGATCATTGCAGGCACAACCATTGGTGCTGGCATGCTCGCTCTTCCACTTGCTTCTGCAGGTATTGGCTTTTCAACTTCACTTTTCTTGATGCTGGGTTTATGGGCGTTAATGGCTTTTACTGCGCTATTAATGGTAGAGCTTCACCAATTCGCAGAATCTGACGCTACCCTACACACGTTAGCTCATACCATTTTGGGGACAAAAGGAAAGTGGATTGCGAGCTTCGCGGTGATGTTTCTTTTCTACGCTCTGTGTGCGGCATACATAGCTGGCGGCGGTGCGCAATTTAACCAACGAATTTCGGATATCGCGGGTATCGAACTTAATGCTCAAATCACCACGCTTCTATTTACCGTATTAGTTGCCGGCGTTGTTACGATTGGTACACACAGTGTTGATAAAGTTAACCGCGTTTTGTTTGGCTTAAAGCTTATCGCGATGGTTTTGGTACTCAGCTTCCTAGCGCCAAACATTACCTCTCAATACTTAATGAGCATGCCTTTACAGCAAGGCCTGATTGTTGCGGCTATTCCGGTTGTGTTTACCTCTTTTGGTTTCCACGGCAGCATCCCATCAATTGTTCGATACCTAGATGGTGACGTTCGTTCTTTACGTAAGGTAATGATTATTGGCTCGGCACTGCCTCTGGTTATCTACGTTTTCTGGCAAAGTGTTACTTTGGGCGTGATTAGCCAAGAGCAGTTGTTGTCTGACACAAGCTTGGGCGCGCTATTAGTCTCGCTATCGCAAACGGTTCATCAATCCAACCTAAGCGTGATCGTCGGTGTGTTTGCAGACCTTGCACTGCTGACATCTTTTATTGGTGTGAGCTTGGGCTTATTTGAATTCATGGGCGACTCACTGAGCAAGAAACTAGGTAACGCAAAACGTGTTAAGACAGCTGCTATCACCTTCTTACCGCCACTGGGTTTTGCCTTATTTTACCCACAAGGCTTCATCATGGCTTTAGGCTACGCAGCCATTGCACTTTCAGTGCTCGCGATTCTGTTACCAACAGTGATGGTCTACAAGGTTCGTTACACTGATTTCTCTGTCAAACCTCAATCTGCAGAAGCCAGTTACCAAGTGTTAGGCGGTAGCAAAGCGTTGTTTTTAGCAGGTAGCGTTGGCGTATTTATCATTGCCATTCAAGTTCTTATTTCAGTAGGGTTACTGCCTTCTTTGGGCTAATAAACCTATACAGAACTAATTTACTTGATCCAGATCTCACAAATAACATGTCACTATCATTAATTTTCACAATTAGTAGATTGAAGTCACATTTTTATTGAGGTCGGTTATTTAGAGTTCACGGTAAAGGATTTACCGTGGAGTTTTTATGAAAGAAGTACAATTTCGAACGATAGACAAACTGTTTATCAAGATGTCGATCAACGACAAATTTTGGGTCATTTTCTTAATCTTTTTTGCCGCTTTGGCAAGCCTAGCTGGACTGAACTACGTCAACAAAATGGAACACATTGACGTAACTGCAAAACAGCAGGTCGAGTATCAACTGCAAGGCATTTTATCAGCATCAGATTCCCCGGCATCTGTTCGCTCTGTTAGCCAGCAAACTCGCGCTCAACAAACCACTATTTCAAATAATGGTTCTGTGACTGCCACAGCACTCGCACAAGATGGCAACTACTACTCACTTACCGTTTCAACTAACGATATACAGAATCAAAAGCAGCAAGCACTGTACACTTTATTACTGAGCTTCTTGTGGTGTGTGCCTTTTGGTCTTTTCTGTTACTGGGTAGCGACTTTCCTAGGCGGCGCACTTTGGGTTCTTTATTCAACGACTCAAAAGATTGGTGATGGTGACTTAACATCACGCCTTGGCTTCCACCCTGGCCGTGATGAGTTCGGCACGATTGGTTGTGCGCTTGACCGTTCAATGGACACGCTTAGTGAGTTAGTCAACAACGTAAACCACAGTGCAGCAACGCTAAGCGAAACATCGGCTTCTTTCGAAACTGAGATGAAGCGCAGCGAAACACAAATCATGAGCCAAAATGCCTCTCTAGACTCTGTAGCGACAGCAATGGATCAGATGACAGCTTCGGCAAATGAAGTCTCTAACATCTCTGCACGCTCAACTGAACAAACAGAACAAGACGCGCAGCAAATCAACGATAGCCACGCGAAGGTTCAACAGGCAATCTCGGAAATCACCACCCTTTCTTCTTTGATTGAGCAAACCTCATCTTCTGTTACTAGCTTGAATGTGAATACGAGCCAAATTAACGAGGTCATCACGACGATCAATGCTATTTCAGAGCAAACTAACTTACTTGCTTTAAATGCCGCGATTGAAGCCGCTCGTGCGGGCGAGCAAGGCCGAGGTTTCGCTGTTGTTGCTGATGAAGTAAGAACACTGGCAAGCCGCACTCAGTCGGCTACTGTAGAAATCCAAGCGATGATTGAACGCTTACAGCAAGAGAGCCAAAATATCGCGAAGATCACCGAACAGACGGTTGACCAAGCGCAAACCAGTAGCCAGTTGATTTCAAACATTGGTCACGACGTAAACTCGATTGCAGATTCAGCTCAAGCACTAATGGACATGAGTATCCAAATCGCAACATCAGCCGATGAGCAAAGTAACGTTGCCAATACGATTGCAGCAGAGCTTAACGATATTCGAAGCCAATCCGATGTGATTAAAGACGTGGCTCAGAATTCTTCAAATGGCGTATCTAGGCTAACAGAAGCGTCGGTTTCTCTATCTCAGACATTGGCACGCTACCGAACTTAAGGATCAACTGGTGAACTAGCGGCGTGAATTGAAAACAAACTAATGAGGACTCGTAATGGGTCCTTTCTTTTTGGCTTTTGTTTAATAACATTACAAGAACCATGGTCAATAACGATGACATTATCAATTACCATGAAGCAAGTCGCAAAGGAGAGATTAAGAAGTGTCAGAACTGTCTAATATTCGAGCTTAGGAGTAATCTAATTGAACGGGTCTTTTTTCGCTTACCCCCTTGCTGCAGGTGACACATAATGAATAAAACAGAAACACCAAACACCGACGACATTACATGCCCTTTATGCCAACACGACGAGTATCTGCTTTCAGAAAGTGGAGAAAAGTTTACTTGTGCATCTTGCGGTTTCCACACCAAACAATTTAGTAAGGTAGTCAGCCTTCAACTAAGCTCTACCCCACCAAAGCTGCAGAATTCGATATACCACCATTTGAGCAGTGCTTGCCATTAATCCAAACTGAAATTTCTTCTAAACTGTAGATATCCTGAGCCGCGAGTTCTGCTGAGTCGGCTTCGGGATCTACGATTGCTTCATCAATACTCGGGCGTAATCGAAACGATTGGATACCCGCGCGAACACCAGCCTCAATCCCTTTCAACGTATCATCCACGTAGATGCACTCATTTGGCAGAAAGCCCATGTTCATGGCCGTGTACATGATTAGATCAGGCTCTGGCTTCCAGCTGTTAGCATCAAAAGCTGAGAACACTTTGCCTTTGAAGTCGTCTAGCATGCCTGTCATCGCCAATGAAGATTCAACCCTAGATTTCGGTGCATTGGAAGCAATACAAAACTCGATGTCTTGTTGTTTGAGGAATTCAATAAGTTCGATAGCGCCATCCATCGGTTTTAAATGACGCTGGAACAGTGCTTGTAATTCATTGCGATATAACGGCTCAAGTGTATCAATCGAGATAGATAACCCAAGACGTTCTTGTGTATCCATTAAGATGTCGGCTAGCTTCCCGCCTTGAAAGTGCGCATAGCAGTCGTTGACGTTTAGCTCCGCTCCAAAGCCAGTGAAAACGTTCACCAAAGCTTGGCAGCACAGCTTTTCACTATCGATAAGTGTTCCGTCACAATCGAAAATCACACATTTAGTCTGTTCTAACCGCATAGGTATCTCACTCAGATTGAATCCAAGTTTTATCCTATAGTGTTCTTTCAATGCGCGAGATGATTGAGGTAACAGTTTGCAGATACAGGCTTATTTCTCTTCGCGAAATATGGAGTTGATCACTTTATCGCTCAGCATAAGCAATAGTTTTCATTAAATTAACCCAGATTCTACGAAACCAAATACTGCGAGGTTTACATAAGCTACTCAATTTCAGGAGAAAATATAAATCACTACTTCCTAGCCGGATCGTGGTGAATCGATAAAAAAAATGGCTTATAGGCTACTCAGATAGAGCGACAATTAGCTAACAACCGACTCTTCTAAGACCTTAGCTTCAAGCGAAGGTGAAGACGCATATTCTATAGTTCCAGTATCGGGATACGAATCTCGGATAGCGACAAACTCGGGTAAGTGTTTCAGTAGCAATTTAGTTAGCTGAGGATCAAACTGGTAGCCACACTCTCGCTCGAACAAATCGACCACCATCTCTAATGGCCACGGCTCTTTGTAGCAACGTGCACTAAGCAGTGCATCAAATACATCGGCTACGGCAGTGATACGAGCAAACAGGTGTATTTCATCACCCACTTTTCCATTCGGGTATCCAGCACCATCCCAACGCTCGTGATGTTCGTTAGCAATGATTGCCGCGAGGTTGGTAATATCACCCGCTCCGCTCTTTAGTAAGTTATAGCCAGCCGTAGTATGAAGCTTCATCACCTCCCACTCTTGGTCGGTTAATTTCCCAGGTTTATCCAAGATTGATTCAGGGACTGAAATCTTACCCACATCGTGCATTGGGCTGATGATCTCAATCATCTCGACCTCGCGATGGCTCAAGCCACGATACTTAGCAAGCAGTGCAGACAACTTGGCTACACGCTTAACATGATTACCAGTTTCGCCAGAGCGGGTTTCAATTGCCTCTCCGAGAACATGAATCATATCCTTTTGGATATTCAAGGTCTGTTTCTGAAGCTTTAAGATTCGTTTGTTCTTATTCGCCAACTCTTTCTTTTGGCGCAGAGTGACAAATTGCATCAAGATGATCAGGCTCAAACCCGCAATCACCATCGACAGCCCCAATAACAACTGGAAGTTTTTGCGAATAAAGGATGAAGGCTCGTTAATGAAAACCGCTTCGTCAGGTAACGCGTTTGCACTAATCCCGTATCTCTTCATTGCAGGGTAATTGAATACAAAACGTTTGTTGTCTCCGGGAGTTAACGGTGTAGTAAAACCAAGTGGAAGGTATTTATCCAACGCATCGACGGCCTGTTCACCCATGCTTTGTGAGTGATTAACGTAACCACCGAGTACATCACCCGAAATATAGAACTGCCACAAAGCAAACACCGGAGCAGCACTCGCTTTTGACAACGTATCCGCAATCTCTTGGTAAGTGTGATAAACCCCTTGCTTTAACTCGGTGTTGTAATGACTGAGCAATACCGCATCGTCCGCAGAGATCCCTTCCAAAAATTGGCTCGTATGCTCCAGCGACAAGTCGCGAATTTCTACGAGATTGATATTTGAAAATTCAGCCATCATTTTGTTCATTTCTTTATGAATCAATTCAGACGTGACACTGTAATCATTTACAAAATAGAGATTCTTTAGATTAGGTCTTAATTTGGAGATCAGCTTAATATTAACGTCTATCTGATCGTTCTCGTAAAGCACAGTTGCTCTGTCAGACACCGCGTACATGTCGGTGCTGAAATCATAGATGCCGGCTGCAACGACAGGTGTGGAGCGATCAATCAAATTAGGCAGAGATTCAAGAAAATTGGCTGCGTTATCGTCCGTCGCAATTACGCCATCAAATTTATAACCTGCATACTTCGCACGTAAGTAGTTCGCGAGAGAGTCGTAATACTCTAGGCTGTGGACACGCTTTGAATCCAAATACTCGATTGAGAGTTTAACTTCGGTTTGAGACTGACTGAACGCACTGTCTATCCCTTTTTGGAAGTCAGCAGTCCATTGATAAGAAGGTTCGTATGAGTGTAAAACTAGGATGCGTTTTATATCCCAGTAGTTAGCAAAGCTGAGTGAAGAATAAGCGCTAACACACAATACAGCGATTGATATCAATAGCTTGTACATACAATATCCTTTAAATAAGACGGGGTATTGTACTTAGATTAACGCTTTGTCAAAGAATCTTTAGTTCTCGATCCACACTTTATCGCAAGAAGCATGATCTTGTGCCCAAAAATCGTGTAACTGCTTAGCAAAGTTGTTGATACTTTGACCATTTTCAGCAACGACATCCGAGATCAATAGGGAACCATCCGCTTCTGTGACGATAGCGCTCGCCACAACTTCACCGTTTTGAGTACCAATATATAATACATGATCGTCAGAAAGCATAATTTGGCTCAAGAACTCAAGCATGTGTGCCCTTTCGATTTCATCTTGGTAAACGCTTGCTTGGTTGAGTGAAAATAGCACGGTCAATTTATGGAAATCGACTTTATGCAGTTCATCAATTTGGGAAGGAGTTTGATCTTGTGCTAGGGGTTGGTATGTCTTGGATGGAAGTTTGCTTTGATAAAGTTCACGGCCGAGGAGGCTCTCTTTTGCGGGGTAAGCAATATCGAGCTGACTAAATAGCCATTGGTTTTTCTTGTGTGCAATTTCAGGTATTTCGTTATTCATTCTTTTAGTACCTACGGTTAGTATCCCCAAATATCGCAGTTATTTGGAAGACATACGGTCGGCTGAGGTGCCGAGCTACAAGCAGAGAGCATACAGAGCATGACCAAGGCCAACAAGTACTTTAAATGCTTCATATTTTTCATTATCCAACAACATCCTTTAAGAACTTAACGAAAAGCTCTACACTCGTATCCAAGCTTTCAATATCCTTATAGTAAACAGAACTATATAAATAAAAAGGACTTCTTATGAAAAAAGCCTTAATAGCAGCAGGTATCGTGACAATGTTAGCTGGCTGTTCGGACAACGAGGTTGGCGACGTCTCACTGGGTTTCTTCACAATGAAGGATATCAAGATGTCTTCATTAGATGACGATAAGATCGCGGGTGTTACCTGTCATATTGCATCAATCGAAGCAAACCTTAGCCTTTCTGATCCAAGTGATAGCTCTATATCTTGTCGTCAAACAGGTGAAATTACACCAGAAATGATTGCTCAAATAGACAAGAGTAAGTCTGGCGAAGTGGTATTCAAGCAATCGAAAAGTATCTTCTTTAAAACAATGAAGGTTCGTCGTATCTACGATGCAGAGAATCAGTCGCTGCTTTACTTGTCTTACACCACCAAAGAAACAGAAGGTAGCTTCAAACACAGCCTTTCAACTGTTCCACTATGGGGTACAGAGGCTTACGTTGATCCAGCGACGTTAGTACAGCCAACCGAGTAGTTTCAAACATATAGTTAGTTGAATCACCTGTACAGACATTGTGCAGGTGATTCAAAATGTAATAAAAATGAAAGAAACAGAAACAAAATGTGATATCATGCGGCAAAATTTTTTCACTGTATTTTTCATATGAAGTTTCCTGGACAGCGTAAATCTAAGCACTACTTTCCAACTCACGCACGTGATCCGTTGGTCAACCAAATTCAACAAACGCCTAAGCTTCACCGCGCAACGATTGTGGGTGTTGGCCAAACGATTGTTGATATCGAAGCCCGTGTTGACAACGCGTTCCTAGAAAAATACGAGCTGAGTAAAGGTCACTCACTGGTATTGGAAGAAAGTAAAGCAGATGCGCTGTATGAAGAGTTAGTTGAGCGCGGTTTGATCACGCATCAATATCCTGGCGATACTATCGGCAACACACTGCACAACTATTCCGTACTTGCGGACAGCAAATCTGTCCTGCTTGGCGTAATGTCTAAGAAGATTGAAGTTGGCTCATTTGGTTATCGTTACCTTTGCCGCACTTCTTCTCGTATGAATCTAAACCACCTTCAAACTGTTGATGGTCCAATTGGTCGTTGTTACACGCTGATTTCTGAAGATGGCGAACGTACGTTTGCAATCAACGAAGGCCACATGAACCAACTTCTTCCAGAAAGCATTCCTGAAAAAGTCTTCGAGAAAGCTTCTGCATTGGTTGTGTCGTCATACCTAATGCGTGGCAAACCTGAAGATCCGATGCCAAAAGCGGTACAAAAAGCGATTGAATACGCGAAAGCGCACAATGTGCCTGTTGTACTAACACTTGGTACTAAGTATGTGATCGAAGGCAACGCTGAATGGTGGCAAGAATACCTGAAAGAAAACGTAACCATCGTCGCGATGAACGAAGATGAAGGTGAAGCGCTAACGGGTGAAAAAGATCCTCTATTGGCTGCTAACAAGGCACTTGAGTGGGTTGACCTAGTTCTATGTACTGCAGGTCCTATTGGTCTATACATGGCAGGTTACACTGACGAACCAGCGAAACGCGAAACCACACTGCCATTGTTACCGGGTAACATCCCTGAGTTCAATAAATACGAATTCAGCCGTGCGATGCGTAAGCAAGACTGTAAAGACCCAGTAAAAGTGTACTCTCACATTGGCCCTTACCTAGGTGGCCCACTTGAGATTAAGAATACCAATGGCGCTGGCGATGGTGCACTTTCAGCACTACTTCACGACATGGCAGCAAATAGCTACCACCACGTGAATGTACCAAACTCAGAGAAACACGAGCACACTTGTCTAACTTACTCTTCACTGTCTCAAATTTGTAAGTACGCAAACCGTGTAAGCTACGAAGTGTTGACTCAGCACTCTCCTCGCCTTTCTCGTGCACTGCCTGAACGCGAAGATAGCTTAGAAGAAACATACTGGGATCGTTAATCGACCATATTAGGCAGTTACCTCTTAAAGGTTAACGCCAAGTGAGATTACCCATTCCTTGAAGGGCTGCTATATGCAGCCCTTTTTGTATTCAACACCAATATAACGGCAGCTGAAGTTAATCATATCGAATATTTTGCTCGTTTAAGATTTGATCTCGCGCAATGACTCTTTAGATCTGTTATCTTCCAGCACATAATTCGTGTGGTTTGCCTTTACTTGGCAAATTTATACAGTACTATCGCCACGCAAACGTTTACGTACCACCTTTCGGTTCTGATATAAGGATCAAATATGCTGTCTGATATTGATATTTGTCGCTCTACTCCCCTTAAAAACATCAGTGAGGTTGCCAAGCAAGCTGGCCTGCACCACAACGAACATCAGCCATTAGGGCAATTCAAATCTAAAGTGTCTCTCACATCACTTGAACGCCTCGCCAACCAACAAGATGGTAAGTTAGTCGTAGTCACGGCGATCACACCGACACCTCTTGGTGAAGGCAAAACCGTCACTACTATCGGATTAGCACAAGGCCTCGCAAAGATTAACCAATCTGCAATGGCCTGCATTCGTCAGCCTTCAATGGGCCCGGTATTTGGTGTAAAAGGCGGCGCAGCGGGCGGTGGTTACTCTCAAGTTGCCCCTATGGAACAATTAAACCTGCATCTCACGGGCGATATTCATGCTGTTACGGCCGCTCACAACCTCGCCTCCGCCGCCATTGATGCACGTTTGTATCATGAACAGCGTGAAGGGTTAGACGCCTTTGAAACGCGCTCAGGCTTAAAAGCACTGAATATCGACCCAAGTAGAATCGTTTGGCGACGTGTACTTGACCATAATGATCGCGCATTACGCATGATCACGGTTGGCAAGAACGAAGCAGACAAAACAATTAACGGCTTTGAGCGAGAAGATGGATTTGATATCTCAGCCGCTTCTGAACTAATGGCCATTCTTGCTCTAGCCAATGACCTTCAAGATTTGAGAAAGCGCATCGGACGAGTGGTACTTGCTTACAACAAACAAGGCTTGCCGCTAACCGCAGATGACTTCAACGTTGCAGGCGCAATGACCGTGACCATGAAGGATTCTATTGAACCAACATTGATGCAAACCCTTGAAGGCGTTCCTACCCTAATTCACGCCGGGCCTTTCGCGAACATCGCACATGGTAACTCTTCAATTATTGCCGATAAAATAGCGTTAAAGCTGAGTGACTTTGTGGTAACTGAAGGTGGTTTCGGCTCAGACATGGGCTTTGAGAAAGCGTGCAACATAAAAGCGAAAGCGTCGAACAAGAAGCCCGATTGCGCTGTGGTTGTCGCAACCTTACGTGGATTAAAGGCTAACTCTGGTTTATACGATTTGAGACCGGGCACTCCGTTACCTGATTCAATCTTTAATGATGACCAAGACGCGCTTGTTGCAGGGTTTGAGAACCTAAAATGGCACATCACTAACGTTAAGCAATACCAAGTGCCTACAGTTGTTGCGATTAACCGATTCCCACAAGACTCAGCTCAAGAGCTCGATGCTTTGAAACAGATGATCACCGACTTCGATCCAAGCGTTAGCGTTGAAGTAAGCGAAGCATTTGGTCAAGGTGGCGAAGGGGCGACTCAACTGGCTCACGCTGTAGTCAAAGCTTGCCAAAAACAGAGTGGATTTAAGCCTTTGTATCACTCAGAGCAAAGCCTAGAAGAAAAGCTGATGGCAGTCGCTGAAGTTGGCTATGGCGCAGCAAGTATTACGCTATCTCCACTGGCTAAAAAACAACTGGCCGAATTCAAACTGCATGGCTATAACGACCTATCGGTTTGTTTAGCAAAAACACCACTATCGATCTCGACAGAAGCACACGTAAAAGGTGCACCAATCCAATTTGACGTGCCCGTTAGAGAACTAAAATTGTGTGCTGGTGCTGGTTTTATTTACGCGTTGTGCGGCAATGTGATGACCATGCCAGGCTTGCCTGACAAACCGGCGTTCATGTCGTTAGATATTGATAGTAATGGAAATATCGTCGGCCTAAGCTAGCTGCCCTTAGTTAGATAATCGGCAATTAATCGCGATTAATTTAGCTTAGGTTTCGGAGCAGTGTTCTATATTGAGCAATCATTTACTAACGAAGTGATTGCTCAACAATCAAGCTTAAATGCAAGAAGTTGCACTTAAATCGTAGTTATATGCGAATCTTGTCTTAACTTCTCGGTCAAGATCACATTAAAAACCCTATAAAATATATAGTATTGCGCTGATTCTTTGAGGACAGTGATGAATACAAGTATAAAAAAACTAGTCAGCCAATTTCTATGTACCATCTTTGCCCTAGGACTAGTCCCTGCCCTCTACATCAATTCTGAACTTGACAGAATTGATGCTCAGCACACTCTAAATATTAAGCAGTCTAGCCAAAATCAAATCGAATACAGCTTTCATGAACTCGCTGTTATTGTTGAGCAAATCTCTAACTCTGTTCCTTCAATCGCCGACTCTCAAACACTACTCCGAGCGATTCGAGAACCTTCTATTATCCATAAAGAAACCCTGCAAGATCTTTGGGTGATGTTAGCTCGTGGCCAAAAATACTATTCCCAGCTTCGTTACCTCGATCTAGCTGGCAACGAAGTGTTTCGCGTTAATTATAAAGACAATCAAGCAATCGTGGTTCCAGATAGTGAACTGCAGAACAAGTCTTCGCGTGATTACTATGAGGTACTACAGCAATTAAAGATTGGTGAGATTAGCTCTCGCGGTATTGATCTTGAAGTCGAAAACGGAGAGATCGTTCGCCCTTTGATTCCAGCGCTACGCATTATGACGCCAGTCGCTGAAAACAACCGCATTATTGGTTACTTCATCGCAAACCTGAACATGCTTGAGATTTATAAGCGCCTTCACTATCAAATTGGTGCATCTTCTGCTGTTCCTATTATTCTCAACAAAACCGGACACATAATCATGGGGCCGGATCCTACGGAATCTTTCGGACATGTAATTGAATCACGTTCAGAGCAGACTTACGCAAAGTTATACCCTGAGCTTTGGACTGCGATTCAAGACAAGACATCTTCGAGCTATTTCGATGGTGAGAACTGGTATTTTCATTCCGACATCAGCCCTAAAATCAAACAGTTTGAAGGCCCTATTTACATGGTTCTTCACATTGAAAATCAGCAGTTCAGCAGTCAATACCGACAAGAAAAACAAGCGATCGTCGTTCAGATCATCACCTTGTCTTTCTTGATTTCGATGATCTCCGCTGGCTTCGTATTGTGGAACAGCAACCACAAGAAGAACAGTATCGAGAGCCAACTTGCTAAGGCCGCAATGAATGGCATGTCTGCCTTGGTGATTACCGACAGAAACAACCGAATCATCAAAGTAAACCAAGAGTTCACCCGTGTGAGTGGCTACGAGTTAGAAGACGTAAAAGGCCGCCAACCGTCCATGTTTGCCTCTGGTCGCTACAACGAAGAGTTCTACATCAAGATGTGGAGCATCATCAAAGAGAAAGGCATGTGGGAAGGCGAAGTGGTTAATCGTCGTAAAGACGGGTCTTTGATCACGGAAATATTGCGAATCCAAACCATTAAAGACTCGAAAGACGTGATTCAGTTTTATGTCGCTTCATTTGTGGATATAAGTAAACACAAAGAGCTAGAAAACAAACTGAGAAACCTGAGTGAAAAAGATGCCTTAGCTGGGTGTTGGAACCGCCGTAAATTCGATCTTGAGCTGCGAGATGAGTGCTCTCGTGTTAATCGTTACCCTACTCGCGAACAGTCTTGTTTAGCGATTTTGGACATAGACCACTTCAAACGCATCAACGACAGATTTGGTCACGATTATGGAGATCGCGTCATTCAAACCGTTGCTCAAGTATTACAACGAGAGTGCCGAGAAACTGATTTTGTGGCTCGTATTGGTGGCGAAGAGTTTGGCGTTATTCTGCCTCATACCACAACAGAAGAAGCTGAGTATGTACTTAACAGATTGAGAATCGCAGTCAGTATTGAGCTCGATAACGTGGTGACGGTCAGTGGTGGAATTACCAACCTGACCAACGACCCTGCTCTTAACTACAAGTGCGCCGATTTAGCACTTTATGAAGCCAAAGCAGCAGGTCGAAACAGTGTGTGCCTGTTCCTAGACAGCGAAATGAGCGAAATCGCCTAACAGAAAATCAGTATTGTTCCGCTAGGCTATTAGTTTGGCGGTTTAACAACCCAATCCTTGCAATCAGCTTGGTGCAGGATAGAACTCTAGTTTGTTCCCCTCTATCACTAGAATACAATCCATGTTCGCAGCATGAGCAGCCTGCTTACCTAGGTTCGTATCTTCAAACACAACACACTGCTTTGGCTGCAAACCCATACCAAAACACGCATCTAAGAAAGTATCCGGATTTGGTTTGTGATTCTTAACGTCTGTTGCTGTCACGAGAATATCGAGCTTACTCAAGATCTCTGTCTTATCCAGTAACTGTTCGGCACTTTTACGTTGACTGCCCGTTCCGACTGCAATCTTCTTGTTACCCAGATGCTCTAACAACAGAGAGTGAGTACAAGGGATAACGTCTCCTTTGTCTTCGATAGCCGCAAACGACGCCATTTTAAACGTAGAAACCGCTTGTGGGTCGAGCGATAAACCGTATTTGCTGTTCACCTCACCGGCTATCTTATAACTCGGCATGCCACCTAAGCTATGCAGCCAAGACGCTTCAAAATGAAAGCCAAACTCTTCAGCCGTTCGCTCCCACGCCTTTACATGTGCAGGCATTGTATCGATCAACGTACCGTCCATATCAAAGATTAATCCTTCATATGCCGTTAAATCTATTTTCATCACTACTACCACTCTTAAATAAAGTTACTGATACCATAACCAATATTCAGTATCATGGCGCCATATTACCGTTCAAAATGGATGTTTATGTTACAAATATCTAACTCTGTTTCGATTCAAGACTGGGAACTCCAGTTAACAGCGATCAGAGCACAAGGAGCCGGCGGTCAGAACGTCAATAAAGTATCGAGCGCGATACATTTACGTTTTGATATCAAGCACTCTACCCTACCTGACTTCTATAAAGAAAAGCTCCTCGCACACAAAGATAGCCGCATCACCAAAGACGGTGTGATTATCATTAAGGCACAGCAGTATAGAACGCAGGAACAAAACCGAGATGATGCTTTAGTGCGTTTGAAAGAACTGATCTTGGAAGCAACAAAAGTTCAAAAAGTGAGACGAGCGACTAAGCCAACACGTGGCTCTCAGAAAAGACGTTTAGAAAGCAAGAAACAGAGAAGCACCACTAAACAGCTGCGTGGAAGAGTGAGCTGATGGCTTCATGCCCTCAGAGAACACATTACCCTAGAAGTATCTGTCAATTTGACTAACGAATCGATCTATTACGCTGTTTATTTGAAAGAAAGACTACTGCTTCTTTTTGACCGACAAAATCAGCTTGATCAACAACAGGCGCTCTTCGCTGGTCAGCAGACGACTGACCGCAGCTACATCTTCCGCTGTTACTTGTGATGCGCCAACAATATCAAGCACCACATCCAAATCCGTCACTTTTAAGGTTCTAGTGATTGAACGATACTGAGACATCTTGATGTCCGCCTCTCCGCGTTCAATCCTTTGATAGGTTTTTAAGCTCATTCCTGCACTCGAGGCTAACTTTTCTTGAGACAAGTTGGCTTGTTTCCTACGCTCAATCAGCGCCAATATTATGGGTTCTTGTGACATAAGCTCATCCTCAAAAGACAGTTATGTCCTAAATTCAGCAAGAAGCAGACCATATTGACGAACAACAGTTTACATAAGCTATCAAAGGCATATTATTCGCCCTATAAAAAGCGTTATGTTTCATAAACCTTCACACATTAACCGTGATGAACGAGCAGTCTAAAAACTTGAATATTCGAGTATTGGGAAGTAGTGAAAATTGCAAATTGCGAATAACAAAAATGTCGAATGGGTAATTGCGAGTCAATATGAATTGGCTTTTTCTTGTATCAAACAGGCTTTAAAATCAAAGTATGCGCTAAGTGAGATCAGAGCAATACAACATAGGCTTCTGACTTATAAAGAAGTATTACTTCACCAGAGTATGCTGGATGACAAGGAAATGAAGCAAGCTTTTGAAGCACTCAATTCAACAGAGAAACAGATAGTAAAGAGTGGTATCAAGACAATTAACGATACTGTTAAAGAGATCGATGAGATCATTGAGAAATACGGCAGGAAATCGACCCTAGAATTGAACTAACAGAGAAGGTTTGAGCTACCATCTGGGGATGGTGCATAGTCGACAGAAAAAGCGAACAACAGGTAAGTCGACGATATCCAGAGACATCATGTCGACTTACACATTACATTAAGTTCTGCGTGATAGAGTAGATCTCAAGCCTGCAAGCAACATCAGCATGCCAAGCAATCCAAATGAAACACTACCACCGCTGCTTGAACCAGATGAACTAGTGCCAGCGTAAGCCGCGCGCTTAGCGTCTGTTGAAACAAATTTAGCGGTTTCAGTTCCTGCAATCACACTATCAATCCAACTCTCATAATTATAGATTTCAGTGAATACTGATGTGACGGTAACGCCCTCAGTAATGTTGCCACCACCACACGTTTCAGGACCAAAACTTGTAATACCTACTTGTTTATAATCAGTACCATCTTTCCAGTAAACAGGCCCACCAGAGTCACCCTGACAAGTACCGCCATATAAGCTAGAGAAAACGCTATAGTCACCAATAAAGCATATTTGATTATCAGTTAGGTTCGAACCTGAGAAAAATGCCGCTGCACATGTCGTGTTATCGACATAGTTGAGCGATGCTTTTTGTAATAAAGTAGTAGCATCGACACCAGATTCAGTATCTCCATGTCCCACAGCCGTAAAAGCCTGTAAGGAACTTCGATAGGTTTCGTTGTCTGGGCGTTTCACAACATCATTAACTGAATCTATATTGAGCGCGCTTTCAAGTTTTAAAATTGCCACGTCATTACGCAACAAATCGTTCAAGCTATTTGAATAATTGCTAGGATAGAACACCTCAGATACGCGAATTTTTTCAATGCTTCCATTTGGGAACTGAGAAGTGTCTTGTAATTGTGGGACGACAACAGTAAATAACTGAGCGTTCTCATCACCATAAATACAGTGTGCTGCCGTCAGAATATGCGTTGGATCTAAAATTGTAGCTCCACAGTAAGGGCCTGTAGAGTAAACACCGTCATAATCAATACGATCAATGAACAAGCTTGCCATCGAAGGAAATTCCGTGACTGAAGCGTCGCTACCATTCACAATATAGGGTGTTACACCCACATCAGGAGTACTTTCGTCCGTGTTTTCCGTTGCCATAACACTTGATGTGTAAATTAATGGCGCTAAAAGCCCTAAAACGGCTTTACGAACCGGACTCATTGTATGGTTTACGTTCATAGTTAACTCCTTGTAACCCCTACTACTTATTTACAAAAATGATGAATCGTCACCATAACACGTCACAATCGTGATTATAGTAAGTATTTGTAACGATATCGCCACATATCTCATTTTATAAACGAATTTTAAGTAACCGTTGTTAGTGGGTAACGTTAAAAGCAATACGTTACCAAAGACATACGCTACCAAAATCAAAAAAGCCTACCGTTAGGCTTCCCAATAAAGAGAAGCAAACAATAGGCTTTCATTTAGCTTAGTGGTTTCTCTTAAAAGAGATTAGCCACGATAGTAACGCTGAGGTACGAATGGCATTTTTTCTACTGTCATTGGTAGCTTCTTGCCACGAACTTCAGCGAATACTTCAGTGCCAATAACCGCTAGGTCAGTACGAACGTAAGCCATAGAAACAGGCTTGCCCGCGTTAGGACCCGCAGTACCACTTGTTACAACGCCCATCTTGTTGTCTTCAGCATCGAACAGCTCAGCGCCTTCACGTACTGGTGCTTTAGTCTGACCAACAAGACCAACACGCTTGCGTTGAACGTCTTTAGTCGCGATTTGCTCAAGGATGATATCAGCGCCAGGGAAACCGCCTGCACGTTCACCGTCAGTACGACGCACTTTTTGGATACCCCATAAAAGGCTAGCTTCTACCGGCGTTGTTGTTGTATCTAGATCGTGACCGTACAGACATAGACCACACTCAAGACGAAGTGAGTCACGAGCACCAAGGCCAATCCACTCTACTTCTGCTTCTGATGTTAGTTTACGAGCAAGTGCTTCAGCGTGATCGTTCGGTACTGAGATTTCGTAGCCATCTTCACCGGTATAACCACTGCGGCTTACGATGCACTCTACGCCGTCGATATCGACTTTTTGAACATCCATGAACAGCATGTCTGCAACGCTTGGTTGGAAACGAGCCAGAACTTCAGACGCTTTCGGACCTTGAAGTGCTAATAGAGCGCGGTCATCAATCACTTCCATTTCTACGTCTGCAGGAAGGTGAGCCGTTAGGTGGTCGATATCTTGTGTTTTACACGCCGCGTTCACAACAACAAATAGGTGATCGCCAAGGTTAGCAACCATAAGATCATCCATGATGCCGCCCTGTTCATTAGTAAAGAAGGCGTAGCGCTGCTTACCAGAAGGCAGGTCGATAATATCTACTGGAACCAGAGATTCTAAAACAGCGGCTGCATTTTCACCGTGTAGACGCAGTTGCCCCATGTGAGAAACATCAAAAAGACCAGCAGCGTCACGAGTGTGTAAGTGCTCTTTCTTTACACCTAGTGGATACTGAACTGGCATGTCGTAGCCAGCAAAAGGAACCATTTTTGCGCCGACTTCAACGTGAAGTGCATGCAGAGGTGTTTTTAGTAGGTCTTGATTAGCGTGTTCTTGAGTCATTTTATTCTCCATGAAGCGTTGCAGGCTTTCCAAATCGAATCTGCCGCTTATATCTCTATTTAGAGTCGCCTCTAACGATATGGGTTAACGTTAGAAACAGTAGATAGTAAAAAGTGATGTCTTCTATATAGGCTTTTATTACTAGCGATATAAAAAGAGGCTTCTGTATAAAAGCTATACGACTCACTTTCTAAGAATTCACTTCAGTAAACTTCAATCAACATGAGTAAACCGTGTTCACTATAGTAAACAAGCCTGAGTCAGTTTTACACCCTTAACAAGATTAAAACAGCTCAAAATGTGATATTTAACAATTTAAAAACAACTTTCAGTCGCATACAAAAACGCGATATTGATGCTTTTCACACCAACATCGCGTCTTTTGGCAAACGTTAGAAACAAAAGCAAACGTTTGCATTCACTATAAGAAATTCTAACTTTGTTAACTTATTTTGCAGTCACCCACAAAATCAGTGCATCTTCTGTACTAGTAGAAATCAACATATGCCCCATGTTGGCGTCGTAATACATGCTGTCACCTTCGCTCATGGGTACCGGCTCATAGAATTCTGAGTAGAACATCACATCACCAGAGATCACCATCAAGAACTCCTCACCATCGTGGCGAACCCAATCGTTATACTCTTCAAAGGTGCGTGCTCTCACTCGGCTCTTGAACGGCATCATCTTCTTATTCGAAAGTTCTGTCGCGAGCAGTTCATGCTCGTAAGTCGGAGTTGGGTGAGGTTTACCCTGACCTGCTTTAGTTAAGTCACGACGTCCTGTGGCAACCTTTTTTCTTGGTGGCTCAAAGAGTTGCGGCATATCAATTTGCAAACCCATAGCCAATTTCTGCATCGCTTGGAACGTCGGTGAGATTTGTTCGTTCTCGATTTTACTCAGCGTAGAGCGCGCCAAACCAGTACGTTGGCTCGCCTCTTCTAACGTAATGCCCAGCTTGCTGCGGATATCTTTAATACGCTGGCCGAGCCTAAGTGGTTCGATATTCTGATCTAACGTCTCTTTCGCCAACGTTAAAGATGGGTACTCATCATAAATGTCTTCTGACATAGGTCCCTCATTTATTTCTTACTTCCTGTCTATTGATTTCATTGTTGCATGAAGCGCTTTGTTGATTAAAGAGCACACAGGAAAATAAAGCGTGCTCCCTGTAGCAAAACGAGAAAAACTGTTTCCTATTGGAAATTTTTGTTGAAAATTGATTTTATCGGAGCTATGTTATCGACTTGTTAGATGAAGAGATGCTACTTCAGCTTGCAGCAAGTGATAGATTTAACATTTGTAAGAGCTGTTTTTTACCCGAAATTTTTGGGAACCAATTCGTGCTGCATTGACCCTACAACGATCGCTTTGACGCTATGGTCGTATAAATAAGAAGCAACGCACTATTTATACACCTATATAACGCAAACGATACCGATGCAGAAATCAACGTAAGACCTAATGGACTATAAAAACAATCACCATTAGCTTAATGAAAGGTCTCGACAATGAACGCTTATCAAAACCATAGCTTAGACAGTTTTTTCACTACGAACCTATCTGGTACTGACGACGCAGTATTTGCTGGCATCCAAGCAGAGAACACTCGTCAAAACGAACAAATCGAACTTATTGCTTCTGAGAACATCGTTTCTAAAGCAGTAATGCAAGCTCAAGGCACTTGCCTAACCAACAAATACGCAGAAGGCTACCCAGGCCGTCGTTACTACGGTGGTTGTGAGCACGTAGATACAGTAGAAGCTATCGCGATTGAACGTGCTAAACAGCTGTTCAAGTGCGAATACGTAAACGTACAACCTCACTCAGGTGCTCAAGCGAACGGCGCAGTTAAACTTGCCCTACTTCAACCTGGCGACACTATCCTAGGTATGTCTCTTGACGCTGGTGGCCACCTTACACACGGTGCGCGCCCTGCAATGTCTGGTAAGTGGTTCAACGCAGTTCAATATGGCGTAGACCGCGACACTCTTGAAATCGATTACGAAGCGGTACGCGCTTTAGCTATCGAAAGCCAACCTAAAATGATTATTGCTGGTGGTAGTGCTATCCCACGCGTTATCGATTTCGCTAAGTTCCGTGAAATTGCTGACGAAGTTGGCGCTATTCTAATGGTCGATATGGCACACATCGCGGGTCTTATCGCGACAGGTGCTCACCCTAGCCCACTACCACACGCACACGTTGTGACTACAACAACGCACAAAACACTTCGTGGCCCACGCGGTGGCATGATTCTGACTAACCACGAAGACATAAACAAAAAGATCAACTCTGCCGTGTTCCCTGGCCTTCAAGGTGGCCCACTCATGCACGTTATCGCGGCTAAAGCAGTGGCGTTTGGCGAAGCACTTGGCCCAGAATTTAATACTTATATTGATTCAGTGATCGACAACGCAAAAGTTCTTGCTGAAGTGTTGCAAACTCGCGGTTGTGACATTGTGACTGGCGGAACAGACACGCACCTAATGCTGGTTGACCTTCGCCCTAAGGGCTTGAAAGGTAACGTAACTGAAGAAGCATTAGAGCGTGCAGGGATCACATGTAACAAAAATGGCATACCATTCGATACAGAGAAGCCTATGATTACTTCGGGCATTCGTTTAGGTACGCCTGCTGGAACCAGTCGTGGTTTTGGCACTGAAGAATTCAAATTTATCGGTGAATGGATCGGCGATGTTCTTGACGGCTTAGTTGAAAGCCCTGAAGGCAACGCTGAAGTTGAGCAACGTGTTCGCAAGCAAGTTAAAGAGCTTTGCAAGCGCTTCCCTCTTTACCGTTAGACCGTTTTTAAGATTTAAATTAAAACCTCATAAATTTTTGGAGAATAAGCAATGGACAATACACTAAAGTTTGCAGACAGCCACGAGTGGGTAAAAGACAACGGTGACGGTACTGTAACTATCGGTATTTCTGAGCACGCTCAAGAGATGCTAGGTGACGTTGTGTTTGTTGACCTGCCTGACACTGGAGACGAAATCGAAGCTGGCGAAAGCTTCTCTCTAGTTGAATCAGTGAAAGCAGCTTCTGATATCTACGCACCAATCTCTGGCGAAATCGTAGAAATCAACGAAGAATTAGAAGATAGCCCTGAGTTAATTAACGAAGAATCTTATGAAGGTGGTTGGATTGTTAAAGTGAAGATGTCTGATGCGTCTGAACTAAACAACCTTAAAGATGCGGAAGAATACCTAAGCTCTATCGAAGAAGACTAATAGGTAACCTCATTACGATAAAGCTGCTCTTTTGAGCAGCTTAATTTTAGGGGCTAGCTCACGGCTCCAGAGAGAAAGTAGAACATATCATGACTGAATTACTTCAAAGCCAATTACTGAAAGACCTGGGTACTCAAAACGAGTTTGTTGCTCGTCATAACGGCCCTAATAAAGCAGACCAGCAAAAAATGCTTGAAGCGATCAACGCGACTACCCTAGACGCACTGATCGACGAAACGGTTCCTGCACAAATCCGTCTTGAAAAACCAATGACACTTGCTGCTCCATTGAGCGAAATGGACATGCTGACCTCTCTTAAAGAGATCGCTAACCTAAACCAAGTGAAACGTACTTTCATTGGCCAAGGCTACTACAACACATTCACTCCAAACGTTATTCTACGTAACGTTTTAGAGAACCCAGGCTGGTACACAGCTTACACACCATACCAACCAGAGATTTCTCAAGGTCGTCTTGAAGCTCTACTGAATTACCAACAAATGGTAATGGACTTAACTGGTATGGAAATCGCGAACGCGTCTCTTCTTGATGAAGCTACAGCGGCTGGCGAAGCTATGACACTGTGTAAGCGTGCTGGTAAAAGCAAGAGCAAAGTATTCTTCGTTGCTGACGATGTTCACCCTCAAACACTAGAAGTTGTTAAAACTCGTGCTGAGTACATCGGTTTTGAAGTAATGGTTGGCGCTCTTGAAACACTTCCAGAGCAAGACGTATTTGGTGCGTTAGTTCAATACCCTGGTACAACAGGCGAAGTTCGTGATCTAACAGACATCATTGCGAAAGCTCAAGCAAACAAGACTCTTGTAACGGTTGCAACTGACCTACTTGCTTCTGCTCTACTTAAGCCAGCTGGCGAAATGGGCGCAGACGTAGTAATCGGTTCAGCGCAACGTTTCGGCGTTCCTATGGGTTACGGCGGTCCACACGCAGCATTCATGGGTACTCGTGAAAAGCATAAGCGTACAATGCCAGGTCGTGTAATCGGCGTATCTATCGATACGCACGGTAACCAAGCGCTACGTATGGCAATGCAAACTCGTGAGCAACACATCCGCCGCGAGAAAGCGACATCGAACATCTGTACAGCTCAAGCACTTCTAGCAAACATGGCGTCTTTCTACGCGGTTTACCACGGTGCAGAAGGCCTACGTACTATTGCCCGTCGTACACACCACATGACAGCTATCCTAGCGGCTGGCCTGACTAAAGCGGGTTACGAGCTAACGAACAACAGCTTCTTTGATACCATCACGATCAACTCTGAAGAGAAGACAGATGCACTGTACGCGAAAGCGCAAGCAGCAGACATCAACCTTCGTCGACTTGTTGGAAAAATCGGTATCAGCTTAGATGAAACAACAACGATCGACGACGTGAACGCACTGTTCGCTATCTTCGACGTAAAAGAAGACGTTCAAGCACTATCTTCTGACATTGCATCAAACGAGTTTGCAGCAATTCCAGAAAACTGCCGTCGTGAATCAGAGTTCCTAACTCACCCAGTATTCAACACGCACCACAGCGAAACGCAAATGATGCGTTACCTAAAACAGCTTGAGAACAAAGACTTCTCACTAACGCACGGCATGATCCCACTGGGCAGCTGTACTATGAAGCTGAACGCTGCTGCTGAGATGATCCCAGTAACATGGCCTGAGTTTGGTTCTATTCACCCATTCGCACCTCTAGAGCAAGCGGCGGGTTACACAGCGCTAGCGAAAGATCTTAAAGAGAAGCTATGTGAAATCACCGGTTACGACGATTTCTCACTACAGCCTAACTCTGGTGCATCTGGTGAATACGCGGGTTTAATCGCGATTCAACGTTACCACGCAAGCCGCGGTGAAGGTCACCGTAACGTTTGTCTGATTCCAAGCTCGGCGCACGGTACTAACCCTGCAACAGCATCAATGGTTTCAATGAAGGTAGTGGTTGTTAAGTGTGATGAAGATGGCAACATCGACATGACAGACCTAGCAGCGAAAATCGAGAAGCACAAAGACAACCTATCAAGCATCATGATCACTTACCCTTCTACGCACGGCGTATACGAAGAGCAAGTGAAAGAAGTGTGTGAACAAGTACACGCAGCGGGCGGTCAAGTTTACCTAGACGGCGCGAACATGAACGCTCAAGTAGGTCTAACTTCACCTGGCTTCATCGGTTCAGACGTATCTCACTTGAACCTACACAAAACATTCTGTATCCCACACGGTGGTGGCGGGCCGGGTATGGGTCCTATCGGTGTTAAATCGCACCTAGCACCTTTCCTACCAGGTCACATCGAAAATGGTGTTCAAGGTTCTGACTACGCAGTATCAGCAGCAGATTTGGGTAGTGCTTCAATTCTACCTATCTCTTGGGCTTACATCGCGATGATGGGCGAACCTGGCCTAACAGACGCAACGAAAGTAGCGATTCTGAACGCGAACTACGTGATGGAAAAATTACGTCCTCACTACCCTGTTCTTTACCGTGGTACTAACGGCCGCGTAGCGCACGAATGTATTATCGATATTCGTCCACTTAAAGAAGACACAGGCATCAGCGAAGAAGATATTGCTAAGCGTCTAATGGACTTCGGTTTCCACGCGCCAACTATGTCTTTCCCAGTAGCTGGCACGCTAATGGTAGAGCCAACTGAATCAGAAGATTTAGAAGAGCTAGACCGTTTCTGTGAAGCGATGATCGCAATCCGCCACGAAATGGCAGCAGTGAAAAACGGTGAATGGCCACTAGACAACAACCCTCTAGTGAACGCACCACACACACAAGTTGACCTAGCTGGCGCAGAATGGGATCGCCCTTACTCTCGTGAACTTGGTTGTTTCCCATCGAAAGCAACGAAGAACTCGAAGTACTGGCCTACAGTTAACCGTGTAGACAACGTATACGGCGACCGTAACCTAATCTGTTCTTGCCCAAGCATCGACAACTACGAAGACTAATTCGTAGCGGCGCTAAGCAGTGAAACATAACAAAAGGCGAACCAAATGGTTCGCCTTTTTGTTTTCTGAAATTCGAGAAAAACAAATGTATTGACCTTACCGTAAGGGAAAGGTTTAAGGTGGAATGACAATCACGACAAATTAGGAATCAATTATGAGATGTTGCAATAAAGCGCCAAAAGGTGGAGCCCCTCTTGGCTTGCTTTTAAAAGTCACGCTCGGGATTGGGCTTTTTGTGTTTCTGCTGGCTTTGTGGCAGTGAGAGGCTTATACAGAGGTAGGTTTTAAGCTAAGAAGTGATGGTATAAACAAGATAGCTAGCGCCAAGTTGATATTGGCGCCATAGTCGTTTGGTAGGTGTTTACCCTATTGGCTTACATGTTCCTAAAAACGCACTTTGATACCTATAGAATTCAATTACACCTTGCTCATCCGTGATAAAGGTATACGTGCAACTGTCATTGAAAATCCTATATTCCGCCTCAATCACACCATCATCTTTAGACTTAATTTGGTAGGGTTCTCCCCACTGCTCTACAAGTTTATCTATATGATGCCCGGTCCAACTTTCACCAAAGTAGCTCTCAGTCACAAGTAAAGAGCAACCACTTAGGACGAGCGCAAACGCTAAACTCAGTAGTCTTAATTTCATAACGGTTAACCTAATCATTCATACGGATGCGAGGGTAACAATTGAATGATTCACATAAAAGATAAAACGAGAGCGGAGATAAGAGCAGATAACTTCCAGCCAATACTTTGAGGCAGCTTGCTGCTTTAGTTAATTTGTACATTGTGAATAAATCACGATTTGTACCACACCTTGCGAACCACTCTAAACCGTTTATTAACTGTGGTTAGTTGGAGATAGTAGTCTCTTTAAAGATCAGCTTCAGTGGTTTAACTAATGAGAAAATCCACAAACCGAACGCTGCAAAACACCACATAAACAGCGTTAGAAACAAACTAAACATCGGCCACATTGCCAAAGCTAGTAGCAGACCAGACAGCCCCGTTACTGGTGTTTGTTCCCACTTTACCGTTTCCGCACCAAATATGGATGCGACACCACATATCAAGAAGAAAACAAAGAAGCTCAGACTAAATCCGATAAAGAGCATTTTGAAAAGAGACCTTTTCGAGATTTTCTTAACTGTAATACCAATTAAAGTAAAAATGTGATCTAATTAAGATTGATGAATTATTGTG
>NZ_MAKD01000074.1:0-58594 GCF_001691235.1 Vibrio sp. ZF57
CTTCCCCATGTGAGAGTAGGACATCGCCAGGCTCCAAATTTATTTTCACTTTTTAAAAAGTGAAGACAAAAAGTTTGAACACTTGTCAGCGACGACAAGTATTCCACTGCGGAGTGGTAGTTCAGTTGGTTAGAATACCGGCCTGTCACGCCGGGGGTCGCGGGTTCGAGTCCCGTCCACTCCGCCACTTATTAGAGAAGCCCTGCTAGCAATAGCAGGGCTTTTTTACATTTGAAGAAAAGTGTTTGTTGTTAGGTTTTATGAGTGCTGTAATATCAATTGAAGTAAAAATGTGATCTAATTAAGATTGATGAATTATTGTGAAATTTAGCCATGGATAGCCTTAATAACACTGACTTCAAAAAGCTTGCGAGCCAGCAAAAAACCATTCAGATGAAGATGCGTTTACTTGCTCTCGTACACTTTAAAGACGGCCTCTCTCGTACACAAATTGCAAAATCTCTCAAAGTCAGTCGAACCAGTGTCAATAAATGGGTTCGGATTTTTTTTGAAGAAGGCCTAGAAGGACTTCAAGAAAAACCTCGGACTGGTAGGCCTGCATACCTCACCGATGAGCAGCGGGCTCAACTCAGTGCCTTCATAAAAAAAGAAGCTGAATCACCTTCTGGTGGCCGCCTTGTTGGAAGCGATATACATGACTACATCGTTAAACACTTTGACAAGCACTACCACCCTAATTCCATCTATTATCTCCTCGACCACATGGGTTTTTCTTGGATAACTTCTCGTTCCAAACACCCTAAACAATCACAGCAAATACAGGACGATTTTAAAAAAATTCCAAATCGAAACGATCCTTAAGATCCCCGGCCATATTGGGCTAGAGAGTGTTGATGTCTGGTTTCAAGACGAAGCTAGGTTTGGTCAGCAGAACACAACAACACGTCTTTGGGCTACTCGTGGAACGAGACCTCGCGTAGTAAAACAGCAGCAATTTGAATACGCTTATTTGTTTGGCTCAGTGTGCCCATCGAGAGGGATTGGTGAGGCAATGGTCGTCCCTTGGGTTAACAAAGACATCATGATAAACCATCTAGAGCAGATATCTAAAGTCACAGAAAAAGACCGTCATTCAGTGGTAATAATGGATGGCGCAGGATGGCATACCGATGATATTGCTAACCCATTTGATAATGTCAGTATTATCAAATTGCCGCCATACTCACCAGAGCTTAACCCTATAGAGCAAGTGTGGAGTTGGTTAAGGCTACACTATCTAGCAAACCAAAACTTCATTGATTATAACGATATTGTTTCGAAGGTCTGTAGCGCTTGGAATGGATTTCTTGAGTGCAAAGATCGCGTCACAAAAGTGTGTACAAGAGATTGGATTGACCTGATCAGTTAATTTTCCGGATTGGTATGAGTCTTATTATTCGTCTCAGAGTTTGTAGAGGCGCTTTACGTTGATCACGAGCTCTGATATTCCGACACTTATTATTAAGCTCTGCTCTCTCTAGCAGCGCTTGATTACGTAAGTTTATACTTGTGGCTATTGGTTCGTTGATTAACTTTTCCTGAGCGTCTTGAGAGCTCTATCTCCTACTAATTTGAACTGGCTGATAAAGATGCCTCGTTTCTAATAACAAGGTTTTGTTGGTCGGTAACTCTTGCTATCTCCCTCTACTTAATAGATTAATCTACAGGCAGTTACGTGAACTCCCCGGTTATAACGGTTTATAGTTGGAACGTTGATGGCTATTTAATTGTTAATTCAACGTGACTTTAAGTGGGCATCTGTCGGCGGGTAAATATCTTTAAGCGCCTTCTCTCAAGCTGATCTCCATTTGTTCTTGAACTTCAAGGTATCACTTTTCTCTATGACTCCTCTCGAACCTCTTATAAGGACTTGTTTATAAGAATGGTAAAACTACGTACAGACACAACTAAAGTCGTTCTCCGTGTGTTTGAGAAGCCCAGTTGAGCAATTTCATGGTTAGTTGGTATTGGGCAGGTAAGTGTTTGATGAGCTTGGTTTATAGCTATTGTAGAAGTTATCTAGGGTTAAATAGCAGATACAAAAAAGCCGATGCTAGACATCGGCTTAGTTTGAGTCGCTTAGAGTTAAGCGGGTTGAACTAGAGCGAGCGCTTTACGAGAAACCTCGTGAGCTGCTTTTGTTAAGTTTTGCTTCTCTAGTGCGTCAGATAGGTATCCGTAATCTGAAACATTTGAACGAAGTGCTAGGGCTTTCTCAAAGTGGCTTTGTGCTTCCGCCCACTTCTGCTCTCTTAGATAGAACTGAGCCAACGCGCTGTGTGCTTCGGCATTACCACTGTCTTTACTGATTGCACGTTCTAGCATGACCACTACTGGGTGGTGATCGGCTAGGTTCAGCTCTGGAAGCAACATGTAGAGCTCATTTGAACCACTCTTCGCAATGTTCTCTTTGATCACTGTGAACGCTTCTGAGTCAGCTTTACGAGCGATCAGTTGCTTCACAAAGCAAGATACAAGGTGCGAACTTTGTTTCTGCTTTCTTGAAAGCTTGTTCCAATGACTGATTAAACCTTCGCTACCTTGTTGTTGAGCTACATCATGAAGTAATCCACATTGTGCTTTCTGTTCTAATTCACGTTGCTCATCAGCTGTTAGAAGCTTATTCTTAACTAATTTAGGCGTTAACTCTAGCAATGGCTGCCATAACTTCAGTTGCAAGTAAGTAGCTTTTAACAGGCCAAGCACAGCAGTGTTATTAGGGTATGTGCCTTTTAGGGTAGAAAGTGTATCGAATGCAGCTTCGTAGTTTGACTCGCTGATTTGCTGTTTAGCTTTAGTTAGCTCTACCGCAAGTAGAGAGTCGTCCTGTTGGCTAGCAAGCTCGATGTACTTATCACGCTCACTTGTATTACCTTGCTCGTGTGCCGCTTGAGAAGCGACTAAATAACAAAGTAGAGGCATGTCGTGATGATTAGCCCAGCGAGTTACTTTCTTCTCAGCGCCTTTCCAGTCACCTTCAAGCAGCTTGATGATGCCTTCATTGGTATAACGACGAGAGCGCTTCAGCTTACGAACACTGAACCAATTCCAAGTTGTCGAGCTTGCGTACATAAGCTTTTTAAATAGGTACTCTAAGCCGAATAGAGCCGCTAGAAGAGCGATGACGAAGATAACCAGTGTTGTCACGCTCATCTCAATGGTCTTATTCGCAATTGAGATCAGAACGTAGCCTTGTTGACCAGAGAACTGAGTACCAACAATTAACCCAGCACCTAGAACGAGAAAAAGAAAAATCCAACGAATCATTATTTTTCCTCCGTGGTCATAACGGTGACTTCACGACGTAGGCGCTCACGTATCACATCTGACAACTCATTTTGAGATTCAAGCTTTACAGGGTATTTCACAGAGATGTTCTGTTCACTTAGCTGTTTAATCGCTTTCTCAAATTCAATCACTGAGTTGTTATCTTGGTTTAGATAAGCTTTCGACCACTCGCTAGCGGTATTAAGAGCTGCGCTATAGAGTTCACCTTGTTCTTTGTAGACAGCGCGAATCGCGGTTTCTAATTTACCTTTGATGTTTTCACGAAGGTAGAAGTGCTGTTCTGGTGATAGTAGAGGGATAACTTCGCCATCACGACTACGGAAGGTGATGAAGTTTTCTGAAAAGTCTTTCATCGACGTCATCAGGTTGTTCTGCCAGTCATTAATATCTTGAGATACGGCTTTTTTCTCAACAGCGGCAGCCTCAGGCAGGATTGCATTGGCAAGCGGCAGCGTATCGACTTGTTGTTGTAGGCTTGTGATGCGTAGAACTAAGCCATCACGGTCGATAAGAGGAATAGTGCGAAGCTTAGTAATGTCATTGGTCATTGATTGACGAAGAGAGACCAAGCTTGGGTCATTCAGTGCGGCGATACGTTGATCGGCGCTTTCCATTAGTTTGGTTGCACTAACGGCATCATGCTCGAGGAACAGTTTACGTCCTGCTAGTTTCACAAGGTAATCAGCTTCAGCAAGCAACCAGTCATTCGGGCGGCGACCTTTCACGTCAGCCACTGCTAACTGCAGGCTTTGAATGCTCTTCTGCTGTTGAGATTGCACGACCTGAGTTTTCTCCACCGCGTGTGAGGCTTCTTGGATAGTCTCTTGCTTGATGGTTTGTAGGTCTTTATTTACCGCAGATTGGGTATTTTGAAGTTGTGCTTGAAGAGCGGCTATTTGAGCCGAGTATTCAGCGCTCTTTTGCTGCATTTGAAATGCGATACCGCCACTGAAGATAATTGAAATAGCGATCGCAATAGCGCCTAGTTTGACACCGCGCTTACCTTGCTTTTCTGCTTTCTCTATTTGCTCTTTATGCTCAGCTTGAGGCTGCTCATTTTTAGCGGTATTTGAAGCAGAGGCATCAAGCTTCTGTTCAGGTTGTTTTGTCTCTGTAGAGTCAGCTTTTTCGTTTTCAACAACTACTGGCTGAGTATCTTGTTTCTTTTCAGGTTCAATATGCTCATTATTTTTTTTGCTTGTCATGCTTATTTCCTGTTTCTAGCTAGGGCCGGAGAGCAGCCAGTAATATTTGGTTCGTAGCACTGTGAGTATTGGTCACATTCGAGAAGCCGAGTTGTTGTGCTCGTTCTACAATGCGCTGGCTTGGGACAAATAGATGTCTTGTTGAAAGCCAAGCCAAATACTCATCAGGGGTAATTGAGCAGAGATACTCCAATTGTTCCTGACTAGTGATGACAACTTTGGACGTTTTTTTGTTTATCCATGTTTGATAGGTATTGTGGTCGCTAATAGGAATATATTCTCTACGGTAGGTCTCACAATAAGAGACTTGTGCACCTCGATTGAGTAGAGAATCCCTAATGAGCTCACGCCCACCATTGCCACGTAGTATCAAAATGGACTTATTTTCTACGCCATTAAGTTCAGTAAGTTTAAGAAGATGTTCACTATCACTAACTTGAGGATAGTTTACTTTTTGTTTACAGACTTTGCTTAAAACGTGCGCAGTTTTTTGACCAACGCCAAGATAAAGCGGCGAAGTAGGCCAAATGGATGAGGTTTTTGAAAGGATGCTTTGGGCAGCCGCCACGGCGTGGTGACTGACTGCAATAATGATATCGCTGTTATTAAGCTGGGTGCTTAAATCCGCAGAGTTGGGATTATCCACGATACGAATCAGCGGATGATGGATTGCTTGAACCCCTTCATCCGCTAGTTGTTGGCAAAGCGATTGTCCCTCTGAACCGGGACGAGTCACCAACACTGTCATGATTATTCTTGGTCAACGTAGAGCTTGGTTAAGATTTCTCTCGCGCCATCATCCAGCAATTGATTTGCCAGAGTCACGCCAAGTGCTTCTGCATCTTTGCGAGGGCCAGAGATCTCACCACGAACCATCTTAGAACCGTCCGGTTCACCAACTAATGCACGTAGCCAGATGTTTTCGCCATCTAATAATGAGTAGCTGCCGATAGGAACCTGACAGCCACCTTCTAGGGTAAGGTTCATTGCACGTTCGCACAGTACACGATCAGCCGTGTCTTTATGATTCAGTGGTTCAAGGAGTTTAATCAGACGCTCGTCATCAAGGCGACACTCAATACCAACAGCGCCTTGGCCAACAGCAGGGAGAGACTGCTCTGGTTCGATGAAGCTACGAATACGCTCTTCTAGCTCTAGACGTTTAAGACCTGCAGCAGCCAGTACGATCGCATCGTATTGACCATCATCGAGTTTACCTAGACGAGTACCAACGTTGCCGCGCAGCTCTTTGATGATCAGATCTGGGCGGTATTCTAACAGTTGGCATTGGCGACGCAGACTGCACGTACCCACGACAGCACCTTGTGGGAGTTCGTCGATGTTGTTGTAAGTGTTTGATACGAAAGCGTCACGCGGATCTTCGCGCTCACAAATTGTTACCAGACCTAGACCTTCTGGGAAGTCGACAGGTACATCTTTCATTGAGTGAACGGCTAGGTCAGCACGACCTTCTAGCATGGCTACTTCAAGTTCTTTAACGAACAGTCCTTTACCACCCACTTTAGCAAGCGGAGTGTCTAGGATGATGTCACCTTTGGTCACCATAGTTACCAACTCAACCTCTAAACCAGGGTGAGCAGCTTGCAGTGCATCCCTTACAAAGTATGCCTGCCAAAGGGCAAGAGGGCTTTTTCTGGTCGCGATACGGATTGGTGCTGAATTTGTCATGGTGTTTCCGATATAGGTTCTGTAATAGCCTAATCCTACCATTATGAGGCGAGAATTCTTACTGTTTGATCATTCCATACTTTGATAGCTGAGAGATTTTCATGAGTTCACCAAAATAGTGTGATTGGTATCTCATTTGAAACATGGGCTATTATTAGAAGTAGTCAATAAAGAGGACACTACGACGCCGTGAGTTTAACTTTCTGTCATCAAGGAATTGACCAGTATGACGGGTTCCTTTGCTTTACCATTAAGGGTAAAAGTGTTAAATTGATCACGTTTTGTTGCTCCTTTCGTTCAGTAACTAAACAGAACTGCACTTAACCTCAAACCAAGGACTTACCTTGCAGGCTTACACTCAAACTTTGATTCAACGATTAGACAATCTAAATCAGCAGCGCATTGATCGTGCGTTGGCGTTGATGAATGTGCAAGGCCAGCGAGTATTCAACCTTATTCCCGCACTGCTTCACTTCAATCACCCGATGATGCCTGGTTATTATGACCAACAAGTTCCTTTTGGAATTCGTAGCTTCACGCTTAATGAATTCCAAAAGCAATTTGTCTCTGATACCGAATTAACGCTGGGTGGCAAACTCACCGAGACGGATGAACCAGCAATCCTTGGCTTGTACACCATGGGTAGTACTTCTTCTATTGGTCAAAGCACTTCAAGTGATCTTGATATCTGGGTGTGTGTTTCCCCAGATATGGATGGCGCCTCTCGCGATAGCCTAACCAACAAGTGTCTCTTGATTACCGATTGGGCTGAAACCTTGGGAGTAGAAGCGAACTTCTTCTTGATGGATGAAGAGCGTTTCCGTTCGAACCATTCAGAAGAGATGACCGGCGATAACTGTGGTTCTTCACAGCACTTATTATTGCTTGATGAGTTTTATCGCTCTGCGGTTCGTTTGGCTGGTCAGCGTTTGTTGTGGCAAATCATTCCGCCAGAAATGGAAGAGTGTTACGACGAGTATGTTCAAGGTTTGTGTCAGGATGGCTATCTTGATTGCTCGCAGTGGATCGATTTCGGCAAGCTGAATCGCATTCCCGCTGAAGAGTACTTTGGTTCAAACCTGTGGCAGCTCTATAAGAGTATCGACTCACCGTATAAATCGGTTTTGAAGGCGATCCTGTTAGAAGCCTATTCATGGGAATACCCAAACACCCAACTGCTGAGTATTGATACCAAGCGTCGCTTCTTCGCGGATGAACCGGATCTGTATGGCATGGATAGTTACTATCTGATGCTTGAGAAGGTAACGCGCTACCTAGAGCGTATTAACGACCATACTCGATTGGACTTGGTGAGGCGCTGTTTTTATCTTAAGACCCACGAGAAGTTGTCACGAGATGCGGGCATTGGCTCCGTTGCGTGGCGTCGTGAAGCCTTAACCGAGATGACTAAATCTTGGAATTGGGGACATGAAACCATTGCTGAGCTCGATAACCGCCGTAACTGGAAGGTTGAGCAGGTTAAAGTGGTGCACCATGCACTGCTTGATGCCTTGATGCTGAGCTATCGTAATCTGATTCAATTTGCGCGTCGTAACGACATCACTTCGGCAATCAGTCCACAAGATATCAGCATCTTGGCACGTAAGCTTTACGCTGCGTTTGAGGTATTGCCAGGTAAAGTGACACTGCTGAACCCACAAATCTCTCCGGATCTGCATGAACCCGACTTGAGCTTCATCGAAGTTCGTCAGGGTCAGTCGAATAAAGCAGGTTGGTACTTGTATAAGCAGCCACTGGTTGCACACCGCATTCTTGGTCAGCCTTCTCTAGAGCACCATGAGTACTTGAGTAAGTTGGTAGCATGGTCGTTTTTTAATGGCTTGATTACCGAGTCGACACGTTTGCACTCTGTGGTACGTGACGCTCACATCGATATCGATAAGTTCTATCAAATGGTGAGCGACCTGCGTAATACGTTTTCTTTGCGTAAGCGTCGCCCAAGTATGCAAGCACTGGCGAGCCCGTGTGAGATAAGCCAGCTAGCGATGTTCATCAACTTTGAAAATGACCCGACGTCTGAATTAAGTGGTCGTGCATTAAAAGTGGACCTCAAGAACGCCGATATCTTCAGCTTTGGTGAGGAAGGTAAGAGCTTAGTCGGCAGTGTCGACTTAGTTTATCGTAACTCTTGGCATGAAGTACGTACGCTGCATTTCCAAGGTGATACGGCAATGCTGGATGCGCTGAAGACGGTGCTTGGCAAAATGCACCAAGATGCTTTACCGCCAGAATCGGTTGATGTGTTCTGTTACAGCAAAAACCTGCGTGGTGTGATGCGTAACATGGTGTATCAACTGCTTGCTGAGTGTATCGATTTACGATTGAAACCGATTGAACCCGAGAAGCGCCGCCGCTTTAAGGCTATTCGTTTAGCTAATAAGATGTTTGGTCTGTTCTTCGAACGTCGTGGTGTGTCGGTACAGATGTTGGAAAACTCGGTCGATTTCTACCGTAGCATCTCAACCAATAAGCTCAAAGGCTCACCTTTACTGATGCTCGATAAAGAGCAAGAGTATCAGCTACCAGAAGTGGTGGATGGTTTTGCGAGTGAGGGCTTGATTCAGTTCTTTTTCGAAGATACCGACAAAGGCTTCAATATTTATGTATTGGACGAGTCGAACCAAGTTGAGGTCTACCACCAGTACAGCGGTGAAAAAGATGAGATGATCGCGAGCGTGAATTCTTTCTACACATCGGTAAAAGATGAGTCGAAGATGTCGTCTAAGTTGATTAACTTTAACCTACCTCAGTACTACCAAATCGTTCATCCTGAAGAAGGCAATTCTTACGTTGTGCCTTATCGTAACGATGCAACTTTAGCTTCTCGGAGCTCAAAGATAGTTAACATCTAGTCTTACTAAGCCCGATTGATTTTAAAAAAAGGAGTGATTGATTCACTCCTTTTTAGTTTTGCTTACAAATGATTAGACCCAATCGATCGCTTCACCTGCGTGCTTCACGCATTCTTCTTTAACCATCTCAAACAGCTCCATGCCCGTCTTTGAACATGTCCACTTGTCGTCAACTAGCTTGAAGTGAAAGCCACCAGATTTAGACGCTAACCAGATTTCTTTCATTGGTTCTTGGCGGTTAATGATGATTTGGCTGCGGTTCTCAAACTCCAGCGTCATCACGTTACCAGTCACTTCGTAATCAATATCTGCCTCTGATTCATCGATAGCTTCTTCGATGTTTTGCATCTGTATATCGACCAGCTGATGAAATTCAGTCTCGTTCATCCTTTCTATCCTATTGCTTTTCCTGAGTGTGGTGCGATTATAGGGGGCATTGAGTTAATAATCACGATATGCAAAATGAAAAAATTAATTACTGCTCTATTTATGATGTCCGTTATTGGACTTTCTGGTTGTGGTCAAACGGGTCCTTTGTACGATCCTGATGAAGTTCAGCAAACCGAACAATCACAATAAGTGAAAACACGCAGAAATCGTTATTTATAAGGGATAAGAACTTTGGATTACTTCAACTATCAGGAAGATGGCCAGCTTTGGGCTGAGGACGTCGCACTTTCACAACTAGCAGAGCAATATGGTACACCGCTGTATGTATATTCTCGTGCAACATTAGAACGCCACTGGAATGCGTTTGATTCATCGGTTGGTGAGCATCCGCACTTGGTGTGTTATGCCGTTAAAGCTAACTCAAACCTTGGCGTGTTGAATACTTTGGCTCGTTTGGGCTCTGGCTTCGATATCGTTTCTGGCGGTGAGCTAGAGCGTGTGGTTGCTGCCGGTGGCGATCCAGCAAAAGTTGTATTCTCTGGTGTCGGTAAAACAGCCGCTGAAATGAAGCGTGCGCTTGAGTTGAACATTAAGTGTTTCAACGTAGAGTCTGAACCAGAACTAGAGCGACTGAATAAAGTAGCTGGTGAGCTTGGTGTTAAAGCGCCGATTTCACTGCGTATCAACCCAGACGTTGATGCGAACACTCACCCTTATATCTCTACAGGTCTGCGTGATAACAAGTTTGGTATCGCTTTCGACCGTGCTCCTGCTGTTTATGAGTTTGCAAAAACACTCGATAACTTGTCTATCCATGGTATTGATTGCCACATTGGTTCTCAGTTAACGGATATCGAACCTTTCATCGATGCAACCGATCGCCTACTTGCGCTGATCGACCAGCTACGTGCTAACGGTATCAACATCAAACACCTTGATGTCGGTGGCGGCTTGGGTGTGGTTTATCGTGATGAATTACCACCACAGCCTTCTGACTACGCGAAAGCCTTATTGGCTCGCCTAGACAATCATTCTGATCTAGAGCTGATTTTCGAGCCTGGAAGAGCGATTGCTGCTAACGCTGGTGTATTATTAACGAAAGTCGAGTTCCTCAAGCCAACAGAGCACAAGAACTTTGCCATCATCGATGCAGCAATGAACGATCTAATGCGCCCAGCACTTTACCAAGCTTGGCAGGATATTGTTCCTGTGAGCCCTCGTCAGGGTGAAACTGTGACTTACGATTTGGTTGGCCCAATCTGTGAGACAGGCGATTTCCTAGGTAAAGATCGTGACCTTGTTCTTGAAGAAGGTGATCTGCTAGCAGTTCGTTCAGCGGGTGCTTATGGCTTCGCGATGTCATCTAACTACAACACTCGTTCGCGTGCGGCTGAAGTGATGGTGGATGGCGATAAAACTCACTTGGTTCGTCAGCGTGAAGAGCTTACGAGTCTGTGGGAACTTGAAAACATTCTTCCGGAGTAATTTTAAGCGTTATGCACTTCCACTTTTCTAAAATGCATGGTTTGGGCAATGATTTCATGGTCGTGGACTGCATTACTCAAAATATTTTCTTTTCTCCAGATTTGATCCGTCGCTTGGCGGATCGTCACACTGGCGTGGGCTTCGATCAGCTACTTGTGGTTGAGGCTCCCTATGATCCAGAAACTGATTTCCATTACCGCATATTCAATGCGGATGGCAGTGAAGTGGAGCAGTGTGGCAATGGTGCACGTTGTTTTGCACGATTCGTTCGCATGAAAGGCTTAACGAATAAGTACAGCATCAACGTGAGTACCAAGAAAGGTAAAATGGTTCTCAAGATTGAAGAGAATGACCTGATCACGGTGAACATGGGCATTCCTGAGTTCGAACCCGGCAAGATTCCATTCAAGGCCAAGCAGCCAGAGAAGACGTATATCCTAAGAACGGATGTACACACCTTATTCTGTGGTGCGGTAAGCATGGGTAACCCACATGTGGTTACCGTGGTTGATGACGTCGACACGGCTGATGTGGACACCTTAGGCCCACTACTTGAATCACATGAACGTTTCCCTGAGCGTGTTAATGCTGGCTTTATGCAGGTCGTTAACCGTGAAGAAGTTCGTCTACGTGTTTACGAACGCGGCGCGGGTGAAACTCAGGCATGTGGCAGCGGAGCGTGTGGCGCAGTTGCAGTGGGTATCACTCAAGGCTTACTGGCTGAGAATGTGAAGGTTCGTCTACCAGGCGGTGACTTACACATTAGCTGGCAAGGCCCGGGTAAACCTCTGTTTATGACCGGCCCTGCAACGCATGTGTTTGATGGTCAACTTTCTTGCTAATAACGACCCAAAACAAATATATTCATAAAAATAAAGGATAGGTTTTGTCTTACGTTGAAGCCGACGCACTCACCGCAGAAGTGGTCGCGGAATATTTACGTGATAACCCAGATTTTTTCCAAGACCGAAAAGATTTGGTTGATCGCCTTGCTATCAATAACGTTGAGCAGGGCGCTGTTTCTCTGGTTGAGGTTCAGCTTAAACGCCAACGTCATCGAATCGAAGAGCTTGAAGAAGAGATCACTGGCTTGATGTCGTTGGCAGCAAATAACGATAAAACCTTCTATGAGTTTATGGATCTGCAAGCGCAAGTGCTGAAATGCAGTGACTTCATGCAGGTGATAAAAGCCGTTGAACAAAAAGCGTTAGATCTTGGGCTTAAGGCTCATGTTCGTATTCTTTCGCAATCTGGCTTTTATCAGTTGAGTGCTGAGGGTTACTCTAAGTTTTCGCTTAACCATTTCAATGGCAAAGATGCTTATCTTGGACGCTTGAGAAAAGCCGACAGACACGATTTGTTTGGTGATTATCCAGTTCCAGAGCTAGGCTCTTATGTAGTACTACCGCTTGCTAAGCAGTCTCCATTGGGTTTGCTCGCCTTTTCTAGTGAAGATGGCGGACATTTCCAACCCCATATGGATACGCTCTTTTTACGCCATTTAGCACTTGTTGTCGCTCATTTGGCGGACACCTTACCTTGGCAGATAAATAATGAGCCTAGAGCCCAAAATACCTCTTCCTAACAGCCTTCAAAAGCCACTTTCTCGCTTCTATGAATATCTCCGAAGCGAGAAGGGACTCAGCCTACACACCCAACGTAATTACAAACAACAACTTGAAACCATGGCCGGTCATTTAGTCACTCTAGGGCTAAAGGATTGGGGTCAAGTCGATGCGGCGTGGGTCAGACAACTGGCCAGTAAAGGCATGCGTGAGGGAATGAAAGCGAGCAGCATTGCAACGCGCTTATCGTCACTGCGCAGCTTCTTTGATTTCCTTGTGTTGCGTGGCGAAATGACCGCCAATCCAGCCAAAGGTGTCTCTGCACCTCGCAAACAACGCCCTTTGCCTAAAAACCTCGATGTTGATGAAGTGGGTCAACTGCTTGATGTGAATGAGGACGATCCATTGTCGATTCGTGATCGAGCGATGATGGAGGTGATGTATGGTGCTGGATTACGACTGGCAGAACTGGTCGGCATCAATCTGAAAGATGTGTTGGGTCGACAAGGCGAAATCCGAGTGATTGGTAAAGGCGACAAAGAACGCAAAGCGCCTTTTTCTGGTTTAGCTAAAGAGTGGGTCGATAAATGGCTCAAAGTTCGTGGTGAATTGGCTTCACCGGGTGAAACCGCGCTGTTTGTCTCTAAGCTCGGGACTCGTATCTCTCACCGCAGCGTGCAAAAGCGCATGGAAGAGTGGGGCAAGAAGCAATCTGTCGCGAGCCACATCAGCCCGCATAAACTGCGTCACTCCTTTGCAACGCATGTGCTGGAATCGAGCCAAAATCTTCGTGCTGTGCAAGAGTTGCTTGGCCATGAAAACATCTCGACGACCCAAGTGTATACCCACTTAGATTTCCAACACTTAGCACAAGCTTATGATCAGGCTCACCCGAGAGCTCGTAAGAAGAATAAAGATTAGATTAAAGGGTTTACTATGCGAATTTATCGAGGGTTAAAGCCCATCAAAGCCATGACCTTTGACTTGGATGACACCCTGTATGACAACTGGCCTGTGATCATGAAGGTTGAGAAAGAGATGGCACAGTGGCTTTATCAAAAGCACCCAGTGTCGGCTTCTTTATCGCTTGAAGAGTGGCAGGGCATTAAGCAGCAAGTCGCATCTGAAAACCCAGCTTTGAAACATGATGTCACCGTGTGGCGTGAAACTCAGATTAAGAGTGGTTTGCTGCAATTGGGTTACTCTCTGCAGCAAGCAGAGCAAGCGGCTCGAGAGGGCATTGAGCATGCCTTGTGGTTGCGTAATCAAGTCGATGTCCCTCAAGAAGCGCATCGAGTGATGACTGAACTTAGCCAACGTATTCCTCTGGTTGCGATTACCAATGGCAATGTCGATCCACACAAAATTGGCTTAGGGCTGTACTTTCAATTAATCCTTAAAGCCGGCCCTGATGGCAGAGCAAAACCCTATCCAGATATGTTTGAAAAAGCTCAGCAACACCTAGGTTGTGACGCTGAGAATATTCTTCATGTTGGCGATCACCTCAAAACGGATGTCTATGGAGCCAAGCAAAATGGCTTCCAAGCGTGCTGGTTTAATGACACTGGTTCCAATTTATACCGCTCCCCGAAGGCGAGTGTGCTCCCTGATGTTGAAATAGACCAACTTAGCGATCTTATGCGACTAATTTAATGGCTCGGTAAGCTTATTGTGTCGCATTTATGCTATTGAATTGTTACATTAGTCGCCTATAAAAGCCTGATTGGGCTAGGATAATTGGCGACTACTTTTTATCGATTCATTTCAGTCATAGCAGTGGTTGCGGGTTGTTACTTCACTCGATTTTGAACAAGGGTTGGCATGCAAACATTTACATTTCTCGCAAATACTGAGGCGTTATTTAGAGCTCAATTTGATCAGCGAGAATGGTGTGACAGCAAACAGTACCTTATTCAAATTTTCTCAGCTCAATCTTCAGATCTAGCTCGTCAAATCGCGGGTGTTGCCCTCAATCGTTTAAATAATGCGACGCTAATTGGCCAGAGTGCTCGTCATGTTATCTGTGATAATTGCCTTGAAAGTGCATGCACCTTAGTCATCATCAGTGAGTTCAACGAAACCCATCTAACCTCTGCGGTCCAGCCTTTTTCCGGCAATCCAAATCAAGACAGCCAAGACTTAGCTTTTCAGCTGCGCCTTACAGAAGAAACCAAAACGGTCATCAGCTTGTGCGATCAGGTTGAAGGGCGTGATTATCCTATTTATAGCGCTTTTGAAAATTTGCCTTACGCCTTGCCGATAGCTGGTGGACTGTGCCATGAGAATGAATTTGGCCGTTGGGTTATGTATAACGAGCAAACCTACCAGCACGCCTGTGTTGCTGTGGCTCTGACTAACCCAAGATTGAAGGTTTGGTCGGACGCGTACTCTGAGTGGAACCCGATTGGGATGAAGCTACGAGTCACACATGCAGTCGGAAATCGCTTATACGCGTTGAACGACAAGCCGGCTATTGACGTATTCAAACATTATCTTGCTGATGGTAAAGATCTCCCTTTCAGTCAGTTGATGAGCTTTCCGCTTTATCGAGAGCTTGGCAGAAAGAAGGGCATATCGACACCGCTGCGCATTAATGATGATGGCAGTATCGAGTTTGATAGTCCTTGGCATGTCGGCGAAGAGGCACAGTTTTGTTATAACCATCCTTCTTTGACCGCAGAAAAAGTGCGTCACGGCGCTGAGATGCTTGCCATGCATCAGCCGGAATCGGTGATCATCTATAACTGCGTCTCTCGACTTGAATTCATCGACAGTAAACTTGAGCTCAAGCCATTTGAGGGGATAGTAAACGCGTGCGGCGCATACTGCATGGGCGAGCTATACCGCAACGACGATCGCCAAGAGATACTGCATCACAGCCTCACCTATATTGCGATGAGAGAGTCGGACGAGATTAATGAGTTTCGTTGTGAAGATTTCCAGCGTGACTCAACGGTATCGCCACTGCTTAATCTCGTCAGAAATGCGGTGGCTGATCTCGACAGTATGAACACGCAGATGGAGAAAAAACTTCATCAACAGGCACGCCGTTTAACCGAAAGCTACCGCATTGATTCCCGCACCGGGCTACCCAACCGTATCGTGTTAAAAGAGCGTCTCAATACGATTCTCTTCAGTGAGCACTTACTGACGTTAAAGCTGACTAATTTCCATCAAGTTAACGAGAAGTATGGTTACCAAGTGGGTGACCAGCTGTTACTTGATCTGTCTAATCATTTTGTCGAGCGATTACACCTTAGTGTAGCTAAAGAATCTCAGGTGAAAGTAGAGCTGTTTAGCATTGGTGTCGGCGAATGGGCGATCATTTTTAACGCCAATGTTGGCTGCGATAAGATAGAACAACGTTTCGTTGAATTTGCTGATGATATTGAGCACATCAATTTTGAGCCGTATGGCTTGGCTGATATTGATTATCTGTCAGTTTCTCTGTGTGGCGGCTTCGCTAGTCGTTGCGATTTCCTAACCGATAGTGGTGATGAGATCTTATTAAAAGCGATCGAAGCTCGACGTTATGGGGTCAGGAATAACACTCACATCACCAATGCTAAAGACATTCAGGTGAGTGAAGAAGATCGTAAAGAGCAACTAGGTTGGTTGAGCTGTGTAAGTCGTGCAATTTTAGATCAGAACATCATCACTTATTCCCAGCCAATTGTGGCATCCGGTACTCACGAAATGATTGGCCAAGAGTGCTTGGTCAGAATCATGGAATCAGACGGTACCATTGTGCCACCAGGTAAGTTCTTACCTATCATTGCCGACACGCACCTTTACACTCGCCTCAGCCGACACATGATTAAGAACACCATAGGTTATATGGCGGATAAGCAAAGCCCATTTTCTATCAACCTATCCCCGCAAGATTTGTTGAGCGACAAGACGCTTGAGGTGCTCGAGACCGCCATCAGTGCTATGAACGATCCCACTCGACTTGGCCTAGAGGTTCTCGAGTCTGAGCAGATTAAAGATTATGGTCGCATGATTGAGGTGTGTGATCACTTCCGTGCTCTTGGGGCGAGAATCATTGTTGATGACTTTGGGTCTGGCTATTCCAATATTGATGAGATCATTAAGCTTGAGCCGCAGATTATCAAGCTCGACGGTAGTCTGATTCGCAACATCGACAAAGACCAAAAACAAAGAAATATCGCCTCTCAGTTGGTTCGCTTATGCCAGGTGTTTAATGCGCAAACCGTCGCTGAATTTGTCCATAACCAACAGGTTTGTGAGATAGCAGAGCAAATGGGTGTCGATTATCTGCAAGGTTATTACTTTGGTGAGCCTAAGCGACTGTTTTAGTTGTTAAAGCTTTTCGTATCCTATTGTGACTTGCTTTAAAAAGTGTTCTGCCGCTATTGGTGGCTGTTTTGGGTGGAATCAATGATGTCTAACTAACGTCACATTATTTATAAGACGATCGTAAGTATTCCGTGCAAGCCTTATCTATAATAAGCACAATAACCAATCATTAACGTAACGATTAATGTGAATATGCAATCGACCTCTCTCCTGATACAAGATATAGAGCAAACCCAGCGTGAATTGCAAAAGATAGATTTTCATCAACATGAAGACCTACTGATTCAGGTGTTTTCTTCTTTCGAGAAAGGTTCGGTTTTGGCTGCCTGCCAAGTGATTCAAGCGACTTTTCCTAATGCTAGGCTGATTGGCTGTAGTGCAAACCACTACATCAGCCAAGGCGTCATCCTGCATCAAGGTCTCTATCTTATTGTTACCCGCTTCGATGCGACCTCTTACACTTGTGGCGTTGTCGAATACAGCAAGCAACCACTATTCGATAGTCAATCGATGTGGCAGCAGCTTGAGTGCAATACCAATACTCAAAGTATCATCTGTTTCGCCGATCGCTTGCAGATAAATAACCGAGATCTATTTTCAGCGTTTGAGCAGTCGATGTATTCATTACCGATCTGTGGCGGTGCATCGACCATCACAGATAATGGGCGATGGGTGATGTTAGACGGCATTTGCTATGAAAATGCCTATGTGATGTTGGCGCTGCACAGTGTTGAGCTCTCTATCGCTAAGGGTTACTACACTGAATGGAATCCGATTGGTCGAACTTTTCGAGTGACAGGTGCTCAAGAGAACCGGTTGTTGGAACTGGATGGGATGCCTGTTCGCGAACTCTACAATCGTTACCTCGCTGATGGCCTCGAAGTGCCTTTTGAGCAACTGCATAACTTTCCCTTGATGGTCGGTGACCCGAAAGAGCAAAACATTCACTTACCGCTCAAGGTAACGGAAAGTGGAGAGATAGAATTCAGTGGCCTGTTCCAAGTGGGCGATGAGGTCCGGTTTTGTTATGACCATCCATCACTGACCTTAGAGCAGATACGACTGGGCGTGCAGCAGATCGCCTCTCATAGGCCAGAACAGTTCTTCATTTATAACTGTACATCTCGTATCGACTTTATTGATGGCAACCAAGAGGTTGAAGTTTTCCAAAAATTGGCCGACAGCTATGGCGTTTACTGCATGGGAGAACTTTATCAAGAGAATGGCCAACAGCGAATCTTGCACCATAGCCTCACTTATCTTGCGCTTAGAGAAGGCGAGGGTAAGGCGGTATTGCCATTAGAGACGCAACCCGCGACCAACATATCCCCTCTGTTTTCATTGATCCGAAATGCACTGCTTGATGTCGATGACATGAACAACAGCATGGCGAGTAAGATTCAGCAGCAAGCCACTGCATTGACGGCAAGCTATCGAATTGATCACCGTACAGGTTTACCCAATCGAAGTGTGCTGCGTGAGAAACTGTCGAAGATGAGCAGTGATAGCCACTTACTAGCTTTGAAGGTCACGACCTTTGGTCAGATCAATGAGAAGTATGGTTATCGAGTAGGTGACAAGCTTCTGCATGATTTGAGTGAGTACTTTCAAAAGGCGCTGTGGCAGTTCTTTGATGAGGGCTGTCAGCTCTACAGTATCGGTATTGGTGAGTGGGCGGTGGTGTTTGATAGTTGGGCGAGCCAAGAACATATTCATCAGCGATTCTCGGAATTTGCCGATCAAACCGAGCATGTGAATTTTGAGCCTACCGGTTTACCCGATATTGATTACTTGTCGGTGTCTATCTGTGCGGGTATCGCCAGCCGTCGAGATTTCCCGACTACCTCTATTGATGACTTATTGTTGAAGGCGATTGATGCGAGGCGCAGCGCTGTCAGCCAGAACAAGCACCTAGTGAGCGCCAAGGCACTCATTCAATTGGAGAAGCATCGCCAAGAGCAACTTGGTTGGCTGTCGTGCGTGAGTCGCGCGGTGCTTAATCAGAATATTGTGGCGTGCTCTCAGCCCATAGTTTCAGCACACAGTCATCAGGTAGAGAGCTACGAGTGTTTGGTTCGAATTGAAGAGGACGGTCAGTTAATTGCACCGGGTAAGTTCTTGCCAATCATTGAAGGAACCCATCTCTATACACGCCTCAGTCGTCAGATGATAACACGCACCTTCGATTTTATGAGTCAGCGAACCGATTCGTTCTCAATTAATTTAGCGCCACAAGATTTCAGCAATGAGAAAACCATTCTTCACCTTGAACAAGCGATCAAGAAAATCAGTCACCCACAGCGTATTGGCTTGGAGGTGTTAGAAACGGAACAAATTCAGGATTACGGTCGCTTGATTGAGGTGTGTAATCACTTCCGCGATCTTGGTGTGAATATTATTGTTGATGACTTTGGTTCGGGCTATTCGAACATTGATGAGATATTGAAGCTAGAACCACAGGTGATCAAGCTTGATGGCAGTTTGATTTGCAATATTGATAAAGATAAAAAGCAGCGCAAGATCGCTCAGCAGTTGGTGAGCTTATGCCAGATTCTGAATGCTAAGACGGTGGCGGAGTTCGTTCATAATGAGCAGGTGTGCCGTATTGCTGAAGACATGGGGGTCGATTACTTGCAAGGGTATTACTTTGGTCAACCTCAGCGTTTGTTTTGATGGAGCGAGCGTTTCACGTGAAACACTGGTTGGCTCAATAACGAAAATACGATGTAACAAGGGTGAGCTTATGGCTCCCCCTTTTTGTTTTTAGTGTCTGTCTCGTCCTGAAATGTGTTTTTACCTTCCCGCGCGCCTGCTTGGTCTATTTGAGGGCGTGGCCACACTTGTCGGCGTGGAACACTTTTAGATAATGCTGGTAGTAGTCATCAATGAGCTTGGCAGATTCACTTTCACCTAAAGATTTGAGTAACTCAATACCCACTTCACAAGTACACAAGTGGCCACTGTCTTGGTTGCGGCGCAAGGTGTATGAAGATTCGCTGGTAATATCGAGGTGAACTTGCGGAACGGCTTGTAACCACGAGCTCTTGTTAAGCATCTTCTTCGCTTCTTGCCATGTGCCATCCAAGATGATGAATAGCGGCTTACGGCTCTGGGCTTGGGTCATTACAGCTTGCTGGCACTCGACACTTTGATCACTTGGGAATAAAAGAAACGGTTGTCGTGTTTCATCGTCAAGCAGTGCGATGAGCTCCGCTGGTGGTGTTTTCCTTTGCCATACAATGGACTGACACTGATCAAGGGATTGCTGAAGCAGCTTCCCTGTATTGGTATCGCGTGACAGTTCATTCTCATGAGTGAGCAGTACAAGATCGATTTGGCTTGCGACACTAGGTATCAGGTGACAAATACATTGGTGAGTGAAGCTACAACCATGGCAAGCTTGTTGGTTACTCATGTTTACAACTTCACTCCACTTTGTGCGGGTGAGATACCATCAGCAAACAAAACCACGTCGCTGATATCAGCATCATCTGCAACTGGAGCGACACTTGGGTTTAGCGGGTAGCTGACACCAGAGTATGAAAGTGTGTGTTTCGCCGGTGTTGCACCGCCGCCACTGACATTGAAGATCAGATCCTGCCAGCCGTGGTTTTGCGATTTACCTAAGCGTATGTCGCCCTTAACCAGTGTCACTCGGCTATTGAAGCGCCAGTTATCTTGATGGTTTTCGAAAATTAGCAGTGTACAGCCACCAGAACCACACCAATCGAGTTGGGCGAACAGCTCTTCTTTACCGTCGCCGTTGAGGTCGTAGGTTAACCAGCGGTATTTAGTGTCGTCAGGTGAGCTGTTTTTGATCTTAAAGTATTCGCGGATCGCTTGGTCGACTTTTGGATCAAGTTGATCGCTGGAGTTCACCTGCTTTGCGGTTAGATCAACGTTACTGGTGGTGTTTACTTGTGCTTGCGCACTCTTAGCTTCGAATAGCACCAGACCGCCATTGGCAATCGGATACACCACGTTGCCCACTTTCTCTTTTTCAGCGATTAGCTTGCCATTATCGAGTGTGAAGATGCGCTCGGAGATCAAATATTGTTGCTGGTGGCGAGTCATAACCACTTGTACCTGATTTTGGTTCAGTTGCTGCCAGAAGCCTTGTTCAACAATAGAAGGGTCTCCATTGCTGTATGAATAAGTCGTGATAGCACTGTGGTCATTGTTGAGTTCAAGGTTGATAGAGAACCCTGAGTTTTGCGTTGAGCTAGCGAAGTAGAGTCCGCTCCAGTCCAGCGTTGGATCTTGGTTAGAGACCGTCGCACAGCCATTGTAGTTACTGTCATTGAGGTTAAGCTTGGCATGCCATCCATAGATAGAATCGCTCATGCCGTCGCTACAGCTCTCTTTCGTAAGGTTGAGTTTGCCTTGTGCAGCTTTACCTTCTAATTGGTAGTCACGGCTGCTCGATGTGGTGCGGCTTGATTCAATATCGAGGGTTTGTGGCTGTTCGCCCATCTTAGTATATTTCAGCTGGTCTTTATCGAAGGTTGCTGACCAGAAGGGTTCATTACCAAATACTCGTGTTGAGCGCAGCGGTTGGACGCAGCGATCTGGGTTCTCTGCGGTTAGGATGTTCACTTGGTCAACCACGAAACGCGCTGTGAAATCTGCGTTATAACCCGTTTGGCTCGGCACGGTTAGGTGACCAATCAGCTCGCCATATAAGGCTTGGTAAGGTCTCGTTGAGAGCCCTTGTGCTTCTAACGCTAACTCTGGAGATAAGTCTAACCAGTATTGTTGTTGGCTACCGCAAGGAGTGAAGGTTCGGCTTTCATGGCCAACCACCACCTGACCACGCATGATGAAGGTTTGCGGTTGAATGCTCAGTGGCTCATCCAAGTTTGCTGGGGGCAGTTCAGGTTGTTGCGGCGTATCAGGTGCCGTAACACAGCCTTGCAGAGCGAACGCGACTAGCCATGTCACTGGGTTTTTCATTACCTTCATGTTATATCTTCCTCGGAGCAACCGTTAATTGGATTTATTATGGCATATTGGTTATTTAAAACAGAACCCGACACCTTCTCTATTCAGACTCTTAGAGTACAAAAAACCTCTTGTTGGGAGGGTGTACGCAACTATCAGGCTCGAAACATGATGCGTGATGACGTCAAGCTTGGCGATCTGGTGATGATATACCACTCATCATGTAAAAAAGTTGGCGTAGCGGGGATCGCTAAAGTAACCAGAGAAGCCTACCCAGACCACTTTCAGTTCGACCCTGAGAGTGATTACTACGATCCTAAGTCTTCACCCGATAACCCACGCTGGATCATGGTGGATGTCGAGTTTGTGCGAGTGACTGAGCGCTTGATTCCTTTGGTTACGCTTAAAGCCATGCCTGAACTCTCCGAAATGCCCTTGGTGAAACGCGGTAATCGCTTATCGATCATGCCGGTTACCGAACAAGAGTGGCAGGCAATCTTAAGCAAAGAAGTGTTAGGTTCTCGATAGCGTTAGAGAGAGCTTTTTACGTAAGGTTCAAAAAAGGCAGCCAGTTGGCTGCCTTTTTATTTATTCAGATCTGTTCAACGAGCGAGATTAGAGCAGATGCTTTTCTAGGTAGTGAGCAACGGCATCGTCTGCGTTACTGCCAATCACTTCATTGTCAGGTAGTGCTTTCATCACTTTCTCATGTGATGTACCCATGATTAGACCTTTACCCGCCATAGCCAGCATTTCAGCGTCGTTCATGCCATCACCAAAGGCAACACAGTTATCCAGAGTCAGGTTTAGTGATTTTGCAACAGCGTCTAGAGCGTGGCCTTTAGAGACTTCAGCTGCCATCACTTCCAGACACCAAGGTGTAGAGAAGGCGATGTTCAGTTTGTCGCCAAAAGCATCTCTTAGCTTTTGTTCAAACGTGACGAGATATTCGTGGTCTTGTTCTGGATGTGTGAAGAAGACTTTCGCGATGCCTTCGCTTGGTGCGTTTTCAGCTTCAAAGCGCTTGTAGCTAAAGCCAGACTCACTGTGGAATTTAGCCAACATTTCATCTTCACGGTCTAGTAACCAATCTTCATTCTGGTACATGTGAATAAAGAGGTTTGGATCTTGGCGCACAATATCAATAACTGGCTGAACGAGTTCCTGAGGTACGTTCTGGCTATACATCAGTTGATCGTTTTGGTCATGCACGCGTGCACCGTTTGAAGTGATCATGTACGCCGGAATCCCTGCGATTTGACGAATCCCAGCTACATCGACGTGATGGCGACCCGTTGCGAAGATGAAGGTATAACCTTGGTCGTGTAATTTCTTAAGCGTTAGCTTGGTAAAGTCGCTTAGCTGATGGTTGGGAGCCAAAAGCGTACCATCTAAATCAGAAGCAACAATTTTCACGGAATCTTTTAGTGCAGAAATACTCATTTAACCCTCATTGCAAAATGCTTAACCAATATTGACGCTAGCCAGCGCTAGAATCGTTTTAACTACAATATCTCTAGGTAGAAATTGTATGCCAAATTCATGCAAGAAAAGAGGGCAAAGCTCACTTACTTCTCTTCCTCTTTAGCGCTTATTTTCTTGGTAGGTTGCTTAGCCTATTAGCTCTAGGCGAAAAACTGATTGATCGCATCCAGTGTTTGATTGCGATATTCATCCTGCTCAAACAACACCTCATGCCTAGAACCCTCAATCAACTTAAACTGACAATCAGAGTTGGTTTTCTTCAGCTTAGAGATGAACTTTACTTGAGCACTGTTACTGACAATCTTTTCATCCCCAGCTTGAATCAATAGCAGAGGGATCTTGATTTGACGAGTTTGTTGAATTGCTTGCTTGGCGGCCATTAACCCTTGCCACACCCAACGCGTGCTTGGTCCACCCACCTGCAAAGATGGAGACTCGTCATATAAGCGACGGAACCACTGATAGCGAACCTTACTGTGGCTCAGTAAGTTGTTTTCAAAAGGCTTCGAATAATATGCTTGCTGGCCCGGCGCGTAAGTTGGCTTGGCATAAAAAGCGGTAAGCACTTGTCCAACGATCATCGCGATAGGTTTCAGGTACCACTCGGTATTGATACCAAACATCGGAGCGCACAGAGTCACCTTATCAAACGGGTGGTCTGGATGGGTTTGTAGGTAGCGAGTGGCTATGGTGCTGCCCATTGAGTGTGCGAGCAGGTAGCGATTGGAATACTTACTGAGATCAAAACTGGCAATGACGTCAGACATGTCAGATGCATAATCATCAAACTCATGAATGTGACCAATGTCAGAGTCTGTTACCATACGTTCAGACTGGCCTTGACCTTGGTGGTCAAATGAATAAACGTCATAGCCTTGTTGATAAAAATCATAAAAGATTTCTTGGTATTTTTGGCAGCATTCGATACGGCCATTTGAAATCACAATAGCTTTGCTGTGCTTTTCTGAGGTGAGGCTGCACCAGTACAGTTTCTTTTTACCAGACGATGTTAAAAACCCCTCTTTTCTTTGTTGCCAAAGAGCGTTGATCGGGTGTTTAATCGCATGATCGAACTGAGGTTCTTGAGTGTAAGGGAAGGTGGCTTCGCTGTGGTTTTCCATGGGAAATTACCTGAACTGATGCGTGTGAGAGCTTTATTGCTACTAATGTTGTTAGATTAAAGAACTAGTAAGGAAATGCAAATGGATACTCATGTTTGGCTTGCTTATGTTGTCACAGCGATTTTGTTTAGCTTGGCTCCGGGCTCGGGTACCGTTAACTCAATCAGTAATGGGCTTAGCTATGGCACTAAAAAGTCACTCGCATCAATTGTTGGCTTACAGCTTGGTCTTGCGTTTCACATTATGCTGGTGGGCGCGGGTATCGGTGCACTCGTTGCTAAGTCTGCGTTGGCGTTCACCATCATTAAGTGGGTCGGCGTGGTGTACTTACTTTGGTTAGGTATTCAAAAGTGGCGTGATAGCTCGAGCCTAGTAGCATCTGAAGAAAGCTCTACTCTGTCGAGTGGCAAACTGCTGAGAAACGCTGTGCTTATCAACCTAACTAACCCGAAATCAATCGTGTTTTTGGTGGCTTTGTTTCCTCAGTTTATTGACCCTACACAACCTCAAGCACCTCAGTTATTAGTGCTAGGTGTGACGACAGTATTCATTGATAGCGTTGTTATGTTGGGTTACACCTCATTAGCGTCACAAATGGGACGTTTTATTCGCTCTGATCGCATAATGGGTAAGATAAATAAAATATTTGGTGGTATGTTCATGGGCTGCGGTGCTTTGCTAGCTGCCGCGAAAGCTTAGATTAAGCGACTGAGTTATAGTTAAACCAATCAGAGTTATCAAGAAATGACCGCTACATACGTTGCTCGACAACCTATCTTAAATCGCAAGAGGAATACACTCGGCTATGAGTTGTTATTTCGCGATGGAGAAAAGAATGCGTACCCAGCGCATATTGAGTCTAATCGAGCAACGTATCGTCTGATTGTTGAGAACTTCTTGTCTGTTGGTCTTAACCCTTCTATTCCATCTTCACGCTGCTTTATCAACTTCCCTTATCAAAGTTTGATTCGTCGACTGCCCTTAAGTTTGCCGAAAGATAAGGTGGTGGTAGAGATTCTGGAAACCTGTAAACCAACAGATGAATTGTTGGAAGCGGTTAAAGACCTTTACCAAGCGGGTTACATGATTGCCCTAGATGATTTTACTTCGACCCCAGAATGGGAACGTTTCCTTAAATACACGCATATCGTAAAGCTCGATATTATGCAGATGGGTTTGGATGAAGCGTGTGATTTGGTTAGGGCGCATCAAGGGAAAAAGTTTAGCTTTTTGGCGGAGCGCGTTGAGACCGAACAAGAATTCCAGCAAGCCAAAGAGGCTGGCTTTAAGTTTTTCCAAGGTTACTTTTTCAATAAACCGGAAATCATCAAGAGTAAATACATTAGCCCTGAGCAAGTGATTGCTATGGAGCTGTTTCAAGAAGTGTGTAAGCCCGATGTGGACTTTCAACGGGTGGAGAGCATTGTCGCGAAAGATGTGGCGCTCTCATATAAGCTGCTGCGTTTTGTGAATACTATGTCGCCGCGCCTTGAAGTTACCATCTCTTCTTTTCGTCAGGCTTTGGTATATCTAGGTCAAGAGAAACTGAAAATGTTTGTCTCGTTAGCCGTCGCCTCTTATGTGTCCGATAAAAAGCCTAAAGAGCTGTATGGATTGTCTCTACAGCGTGCTCAGTTTTGTCAGCGTATGTCTCGCTATCAGGCATTTGAAGGGTATAGAGAACAGGCCTTTATGATTGGCTTATTCTCCTTGTTGGATGCTCTGTTGGACTTGTCGTTAGATAACTTAGTCGAGCAGTTGCCGCTGTGTAAAAGTATCAAGGTTGCTCTATTACGTAGAGAAGGGCCATATGGTACCTTGCTCGCACTTGAAGAGAGCTTTGAGCATGCCGATTGGCAACAGATTGATGAGCACTGCGCCGATTTAGGATTAAGCGTGGATCAGGTTAAAACGGAGCTTACTGAAGCGCGCCGTTGGAGCCATACCGTGACCAACAAGCTCTGATATTTCTTCGTTAAACTTTTATGACAATTGAAACGCACGCCTTGACGTGCGTTTTTTTATATCTAAGATATGTGCATATCCATATATGAGTATGTTTTTATGCTTCCTCACCAATTTTTTAAATTACTGTCCGATGAAACGCGAGTGCGTTGCTTAATGTTGATAGTTCGCAATGAGTGCTTATCGGTTGGTGAGTTGACTCAGGCATTGCAAGAAAGTCAGCCAAAGGTTTCACGCCATCTTGCGCAGCTGCGTTCAAACGGTGTTTTGATTGATGTTCGCCAGGGGCAGTGGGTGTTTTACCGCCTGTCACAAGATTTACCAGGTTGGATGCTAAAGTTAATTGACGACCTTATTGCATCGAACTGTTTGAAAACTGAATACCAGCAAGATATTGAGCGCTTAGAGTCGATGAACTCACGCCCAGTATGTTGCGTTTAAATACATTAAAACTTAATGCCGAAATAGTTGTAGTTGCAGCTAGGCGACAAGTGAACTTATCCCTATGAGCATAGTGGCTCTATGTAATTAGGGCGGCCGGCGCTCCGGTAAGTGAACGTAGTCAACAACGCTGCGGCTTCAAATATGAAGGCAATTAACTGAGAGAACAGAAAATGACAGTCAAAGTAGGTATTAATGGTTTTGGTCGTATCGGCCGTCTAGCACTTCGCGCAGCATTCGATTGGGATGAGCTAGAATTTGTTCAAATTAACGATGTTGCTGGCGACACAACAACACTGGCCCACCTTCTAGAATTTGATTCAGTTCAAGGTCGCTTTCACCACGAAGTAACTGCAGAAGGCGATGAGATGATCATTAATGGCCAGCGCATCAAGACCACACAAGAGCGCGACATCGATGCGATCGACTGGTCTGGTTGTGATGTGGTTATCGAAGCGACAGGTGTTCACCGTAAGACCTCTTTCCTAAACAAATACCTAGAGCAGGGCGTGAAACGTGTTGTGGTATCGGCGCCAGTGAAAGAAGAAGGCATCGCAAACATCGTTGTTGGTGTGAATGACAATATCTTCGACCCTGCGGTACACAAAATCGTAACGGCAGCGTCTTGTACAACGAACTGTATCGCGCCAGTGGTTAAGGTGATCAACGAGAAGCTTGGTATCGAGAACGCAGCCTTCACCACTATTCACGATTTAACTAACACGCAAACTATTCTTGATGCGCCGCACAAAGACTTACGCCGCGCACGTGCATGTGGCATGAGTCTTATCCCAACAACGACGGGCAGCGCCAAAGCGATTGTTGAGATCTTCCCTGAGCTAGAAAACCGCATCAACGGCCACGCAGTTCGTGTACCGCTAGCGAACGCTTCTCTGACAGACATCATCTTCGAAGTGAAGCAAGACACCACGGCAGAAGAAGTTAACGCGATGCTGAAAGAAGCGTCTCAGAATGAACTAAAAGGTATTCTTGGCTTTGAAGAGCGTCCACTGGTTTCTATCGATTACAAAGGCGACCAACGCTCAACAATCGTGGATGCACTATCAACGATGTTGGTCGGTAAGCGCATGGTTAAGATCTACGCTTGGTACGACAATGAGATGGGTTACGCAACACGTACCGCTGAGCTTGTTCGTACCGTTGGCCTTGCTTAATAAGAATCTGGAGAAGATATAATGATACATCCAACATGGCAACTAGACCTAGAGCAAGGTGCGCTAGTGCTTACTCCGTGCCCAGGCACAAAAGAAGCAACGCTTGATGCATCACTGGCTCAGCTAAAAGAGCAAGGCGTTGAAGCTATCGTGACAGCACTTGATGACCATGAGCTTGCAAGCAAAGACGTGGCGGCACTTGGTGAAAAAACACGTGCGTTAGGTATGCAATGGTTCCAGATCGAAATTGAAGACGACTGTGCACCGGGTGCTGGTTTTGCTGCGAAGTGGCAAGCAGCTAGCCCTGAGCTACATAACATCGTCGATAACGGCGGCAAGGTTGCAATGCATTGTATGGGCGGCTCTGGTCGCACTGGTTTGTTCGCAGCTCACCTACTGTTAGAAAAAGGCTGGGATTTGAGCAAGGTAGTTCAAGAGGTGCAGGCACTGCGTCCAGGTGCCTTCACTAAACCTATCCAGGTTGAATACATTAATGGCGTAGCGAATAGCTAATAGTCATCAGTGTTAGACAGGGAGCTTTTGGTATCTGGAGTGTTGAACTTATCATGATCCAAAAGCTCTTTTTGTTTAGATTGCAGAGATAGCGTTATGTTTTCAAATCTAAGTAAGAGCGTTCGCCAATACATGTTGGTGACTTTTAACTACTGGAACTTCACCATTACTGATGGTGCACTTCGCATGTTGGTGGTTCTGTATTTTTACGACCTTGGCTACAGTTCGTTAGAAATCGCCTCACTGTTCCTTTTCTATGAATTCTTTGGTGTGGTGACTAACCTAATCGGTGGCTGGTTAGGGGCGCGTCTTGGCCTCAATAAGACCATGAACATTGGGTTAGGCATGCAAGTCGTCGCCTTGGGTATGCTCGCGGTGCCAACGGCAATGCTGACCATTCCTTGGGTCATGGCGGCGCAAGCCTTGTCTGGTATCGCTAAAGACCTCAATAAGATGAGTGCCAAGAGCTCAATTAAGACTCTGGTTCCTGATGAACAACAAGGCGCGCTTTATAAGTGGATTGCGATTCTGACCGGATCTAAGAATGCGCTTAAAGGGGCAGGCTTCTTTATTGGTGGTTTACTACTTTCAACGATTGGCTTCCAATACGCTGTGCTTGCGATGGCAGCCGTGTTGGCATTGGTCTTCGTTGGCAGTGTGTTGAGCTTAGAAGCGGACATGGGTAAAGCGAAAACTAAACCTAAGTTTAAACAGATCTTCTCTAAGTCTGAATCCATCAACATCCTATCCGCAGCACGTATGTTCCTGTTTGGCGCTCGTGATGTGTGGTTTGTGATTGCTTTGCCGATTTACCTAGGCAGCGTGTTTGGGTGGGATCACTCATGGGTCGGTGGCTTCTTAGCGGCTTGGACCATCGCATACGGCTTTGTGCAGGGCATTGCGCCTAAGATTACTGGTAAAGCACAAGGCAAGGTGCCTGATGGACATGCAGCGCTGTTATGGGCGGGTGCGTTGGCTATCGTGACTGCCGGTATTGCCTATGCGGTGCAAATTGGCTGGCAACCCGAGTTAGTTATTATCGGTGGCTTGATGGTGTTTGGTGTCATCTTTGCGGTGAACTCATCACTTCACTCATATTTGATTGTGAGTTATGCGAAAGGCGATGGCGTTTCTCTTGATGTCGGTTTCTACTACATGGCAAACGCGATGGGCCGTTTGATTGGCACGATATTGTCGGGCTTGGTATTCCAAATGGCAGGTTTGTCTGCGTGTCTGTGGGTTTCCTTCGCATTCTTAGCGATAACGACGGTGATCTCTCTGCGTTTACCGAAAGTACCGCAAATTTCAGCGGCATAAGCTTCAGCCACATGAGCCTCATTTGTGAGAGCTCAAGTCGCAGAAGCTAGAGTCGTATGAGCTAAATTCGCGATAAGCATCTCCTTTAACACTAAGCTGACTTGGTATTTATTCCGGTCAGCTTTTTTATTGCTATAGTAGAATGATTGAATATTAATCAGGCATTTACATGAAGCAGCGAATTCTCTTTTTTGATTTAGCACGATGTGTCGCGGCCGTAGCGGTTATCGCGATTCATGTTTTGGCGCCTTATCGCAATGAATTGGGCACTATTCCTTTCGGTGAATGGCTTACTGCCATTACGGTAAACGGTTTCAGCCGCTGGGCAGTACCTGTGTTCATTTTGATTACGGGTGCACTGATGCTCAGTGATCAGCGCCCGTTTGACGCCAAATACTACCTCAAGCGTCGTTTGGCAAAGGTACTGATACCTTTCATTGTCTGGTCGCTTTTCTATACCTATCTGTCGGGCTGGTCGGCAATGGGCTTTGATGCCGACGTCAGTTGGGACGTGTTGCTTAATAGCTACCATCATTACACCTATTACCACCTTGGTTTCTTCTATTACTTCATCCCACTCTATTTTGTGATTCCGTTCTTGCAGATCATGGTTAGAAAGTACGGTGATAGATCGGTCTATGCCTTTACGGCGGTATGGTTGTTCACAACATTGCTGTTCTTACTGAAAATCGATGGCCCTTGGAGTCACGAATTGTGGTTGTACACCGGTTACTTACCATTGGGTTACTTGCTGTATAAGATTGTGCCACTTAACAAGATGACCGTTGGCGTGAGTGTGTTACTGGGTGGGCTAGCGTTACTAACCACGGTTTACATGGTGGTTGATGCAAGCTTGGTAGCAGAAGAGTACACGGTAGGGCGCTGGCTATCTTACAAAACGTTGAATACCGTATTAGCCGCGAGCATGGTGTTCATGGTATGCCGTTACTATGGTGAAGGCCTGTCTGAGAAGAGTAACCAAGTGGTTGGCTTTATCAGTAAGCACAGCTTAGGTATTTACCTGCTGCACCCGATTTTCTTGTGGCCGATGAAAGAGTTTGGTTGGTACCAAGGACATCCGGCATGGGTTATTCCATTATGGATTGTGATCAGCGGAGCTGGCGCATTATGGATGAGCTGGTTGGTGTCTAAGTCAGAGAAAACGCGTTGGTTATTGCCTTAGCGGTGATTGCTAAGGCTTTCTGATGGATTGCTTAGGGACGACAGTTGAAGCGGCTGACGTTTAGCGCTTCAACGCAAAGTGTAAGAACTTATCGCCTTGGTAGGTTAAGGTTCCTTTGTCGCCAGGGTTAAGGGCGTGGAAATAGTGGATGCCGACTTGGAATTCTCGCTTCGGACCAACCACACCACGTTGAACGTAAATCCAGTACTCTTGATCTTCTTGGCCCGGTTCTGCGTCAGGAAGGTCGATCGATTGTTTGTCTAACACCGTGACATTCACTTTCTTCTCTGGCGCATTTTCACCTTGCGAGTGTTTTCGATAGAAACCAATAAATACCCAAGCCGCTAGAGCAGCGAGAGCAAAGATGGCAAAAAAGAGTGAATTAGGCATATAACCTCCATGTAGTCGTGATGGTTATTCTAGTCTTTCAGGCAATAGGGATATGTGTTTAAAGCCGTTATTCGTGAACTGTTGTAAGCCAAGCTGATTATTTTTCGGCAGACATCACATTTAATGGTCAGTTTGGGATAAAGCATTGTTATTTATTGTCTCTTTCTCTCGTAAATAACAGTGATTTTGTATAAGAATAGGGAAATGCTCGACTAGAATTATAGTGTGGAGTGGGAGGGCTAAGATGACCGATATTGAAAAAGTGGTGACAAGAACTCGCAATATAGAGAAATTATTGAGGCTTCAATATCATGCCGAAGGCGAAGGATTGCATGAGCTTGTAACAAGCTGTGAAGAAAGGCTACCGCACGATATGGTGAGCAAGCTGCGCTATATCGCAACGTGTCGTAATAAGGTAGTCAATGAACATGAGGCTAAGTTGGAAGACCAACATAAGTTCATCATGATGTGTAACGACTGTGAGAAGGAGCTGACTCCACGTAGTGGTCGTTTTATCTGGCGAGTTGCGATCTTACTGATGATGGCAATGACTTTAGCTGCCGCAGGTTTCTATTATGCGAACTGGGATGTGCTAACACTGCATCTGTTTTCGAAGTGAAAAAATTGAACAAAAAAAGGGACGCTCATGGCGTCCCTTTTTTTATCTGTAACTTGCTTAGTACATCATCGGTAGTGTCATTAGACCTACAACTACCGCGATCATTACAAGTCCTTGTCTTTGCGAAGATGAAATCATAACACTACTCCTAAATTTGGTTGTCTCTCGCTATGTTTTAAAGAATAGCACTACTTATGGCTTTAGATCAAGAATTACTTTCGAAAGCTTTAAAAGTAGTAGAAAACTATGAGTTTTTGGCTTGTTTGGCAGTGTTTAACTGTGTTTTATGGTGTGTTCTTATTTTGTTCGTTGTGATTTATGTTTGTTCTAATTTGATTTAACTTGTTGTTTTGTAATGGTTGTTTTGTGTAATTTATATTGTTAAAGGTTGTTAAACTGTATTAATAGGGGCTGGTGGTGGCTAGGTTTGTTTTGGTTGGTTTTTTAAGTTTTCGACTTGGTTTTTGTGGCGGTTTTTACCGGGGGCTTGAAATAACCTGACAAAACTGGGATTTAAAAAAAGAAAACTGGCTACTTTACAAGTCTAGGCTTGGTTGGAGTTTTTATTTCCTTATTAATCTTGAGTTTCTTTGTTTAAGTTATTGTTATTGTTTGATTTAAAGGTGGTTATTTTAATTTTTCAAGTGTGGTATTTGACGGAATTAAGCCGATTTTGGTGAAGTCGATAGGTTAGAATTGGCCAAAACTCAAGTATGGCGACTCTAATGCCAGTTTGAATGGGTTTTATGATGATTCGTTCTAGTTTTAAACGAATGGCCATTGTCATGGTGGTAATTGTTACGACTTCAATCTAAAGAGACTCTTTTTAGTGGAAGCGTAATCAAGATCCAATTTTGAGGGGCTGAGGCTTTACATCAACACTCGTGTGCCTAGACTGGCGACGATTTAAAGCAATAGGGCAAGTGGTATGTGGAGTTGGTTAGCGGTTTCCTTATCTGGTATCGGAGCAATAGCAGGAACGAAACATGGACATATCGGTCAGGCCTTATCGTATAAGGTATTTACCTTTGTATTATTAGCGACAATTGCTTTAACTCAGTCGGTTGTGGCTGACTTTACCTATTGGATAGTTGCGGGGTTGGCTATCTCTGCGATCGCAGATGTGCTTCATACTCTCACTCAAAAACGCCCTCTGCATTTTGTCTGCTTCTTATTGGCTCAACTCTGTTACAGCAAAGCTTTTTGGTTACAGCTATCAGGTGAAATGGTTTGGTGGTTGTTCGCGCTGTTATTGGCAGCTTGCGTTGTTGCTTTCTTTTTACTGCTGCCACGCTTAGACAAACTCGTTTTTCCCGTGGTCATCATGGGCATTGTGCTTATTCAGTTAGCATGGGCTTCTGGTGAGGTTTGGCTGCTGGATCCTCAGTTATCACACGCGGTCGGTTTTGCTGGCTGTAGCGTGCTGCTCCTTTCGGCCTTAGCTTATGCGCTAAACAGTTACCGCAGCCCAATCAAGGGCGCTTACTTTTGGGTAACGGGCAGTTACTTTCTCGCACACGCATTCATCGTCGCATCGATTACTATTTAGGGTAGAGCTCTCTCAAGCCTGAGCTACATCAAAACGGCGTTGCTAAAACTCGGTACTCTACGTGTAATTCATTAAACATGAGATTGAGTTATGACGACTGAAATTCACGCACACAACGTTTTAAACCTGCTTAGTGAAAAGCCACTGACTCGCGAAGAGCTAACATTAGCGCTTGCTCAAACCTATGGCGAAGAAGCTCGCTTCCATACTTGTAAGCTCAATGGTCTGGATTTAGATAGCCTGTTGAAGTTTTTCTTGAAGATGGAAAAGGTTGTCGTTGTCGATGATAAGCTTTGCACTAACCGCGAACGTGTGTGTAATCACTAATTCTTAGTGGCTTGTTTTATTCGTGAATAAAGAGTGGGTGCATGTTTCGGCTCCACTCTTTTCATTACCTTTCAATCTGCTTTCGCTAATTTGCCTTCTTATAACATCCCCTTTTAAAAGCATCAGTTAACCCGCTTATCACTGCGTTCGAAAATCAATGTTGAGGCTGCTATACTCCGCGCACTTACGCTTTTCGAGACAAACTTATGGAAATCTTATCTGCAGCAACCATGCTGTTTCTTATCATGGACCCGCTTGGCAACTTGCCAATCGTGCTCTCTATCCTTAAGCATATTGACCCGAAGCGTCGCCGTATTGTTCTGATTCGTGAGCTGATGTTCGCACTGGTTATCTTGCTGCTGTTCTTATTTGCGGGTCAAAGCATCATGAACTTCCTGCACGTGCAGCCTGAAACCTTGAGTATCTCTGGCGGTATTATTCTGTTTATTATCGCGATTAAGATGATTTTCCCAAGTGCGGGTAGTATTACTGGCCTCGCGGCGGGTGAAGAACCGTTTATTGTGCCGATGGCGATCCCAATGATTGCTGGCCCTTCAGTGATTGCGGCATTGATTCTGTTGTCGACACAGCACCCTGACAATATGTTAGAGCTTTCAGCGGCTGTGATGCTGGCTTGGGGCGCTACCTTCTTCATTCTGATGTTTAATGGCTTCTTCCTGCGAGTGCTGGGAGAGAGAGGTCTTAAAGCCATCGAACGCTTGATGGGCTTGTTGTTGGTTATGCTGTCGACGCAAATGTTCCTCGATGGTGTGAAAGGCTACATGGGCTAACATCAATATCATTGCTGAATAAAAAAACGCCGCTTAAATGAGCGGCGTTTTTGTCTCTACTGTTTCTGTCATGATGTTTTCTGTAGCTAAGCGTTTTATATCTGGGCTTAAGCTCGATTACATCATGTGTTTGCGTCGGATATCGAGTAAGGCGAAGACACCGAAAATCAATATTGACCACTTCTCCCAACGTGACATCTCGATCTTATCGCCGAATGCACCGATGAAAATCAGCATCTGCAGGCCGTGCATGAAGAACAAGAATGCGGTCATGATATAAAGCGCAATCGCAGCATTACCCGGAAACGGGTAGAAAATATTTACGATTAAGATAAACCAAACAAAGGCGATGGCTGCTTTTGCTAGTGGAAGCAAGAACTTCATTCAATAACTCCTATTCTTCAGTGATTCGATTGAACAGTCGGTAGCTTGACTGTCCGGTGGTCTTGTCGCGATGCAATTCCCAGTTCTCTGGCATAGCTTCGAGTTTCAGTTCTTTCTCTGTCTCGACGTAAATGATGGCATTGTCTGCAAGCCAACCGTTACTCTCAAGCAGTTGTACTGTTTCTGCCAGTAAGCCTTTGCGAAATGGTGGATCAAGGAAAACCATATCGTAAGGAGTGCCTGGTTTCTTAAGGAAAGAGATAGCATCAGTATTCACGACATTAATGTTGTCTGCCTTGAGCTCTTTCGCGTTATCAGAAAGCTGTTTAGCCGCCTTTTGATTCATTTCGAGCAGTGTCACCATTTTGGCTTGGCGAGAAGCTGCTTCAAAACCTAGACCGCCAGAACCGGCAAATACATCCAAGCAAGTTGAATGTGGGATATCTTGAGCCACCCAGTTAAAGAGTGTTTCTTTTACTCGGTCAATGGTTGGGCGTAATCCTTCTAAATCATGAACAGGCAGCTTTCTACCTCTCCATGAGCCACTAATAATTCGAACAAAGCCTCCGGATGGCTTTTTTTGTGATGTGTTTTGCTGGCGACGTCTTACCATAGATTTTTTGACCGCTAATAAAGTGATACTATACCGAGCCCAATTTAAGTGGGTTCGTGTATTAAATAAATTTGCAATGACAAAGTGTATCAAGCTAAAAGCAAACTTATCACTGCTTTGTCATTTTTCTTTACTATTCGTTTGTACAAGCTTGTATTGTATAACAATAGCAAAGAGTCGACGTGTATTAAGTCAATACAGCTAATTAGTAGATCTAGGAAACTCCTCTGATGACGGAAAAAAAGAAGCGCGGATTATTATCGTGGCTTGGTTTTGGTGAAGAAGAACAAAGCCCAAAAACTCAGAATGAAGCGAACGTAGAAAGCGTTGAAGATCAAACTGAAGTTGAATCACAAGTTGAGGCTGAACAGGTCGCGCCTGAAGCTGAACAAGTTAAGCCAACTGAATCTGAGCAAGCGCTTGAAGAAGCTCAACAAGAGCAGCAACCTGTCGCAGCAGAAGCAGAAGCAGAAGCAGAAGCAGAAGCAGAAGCAGAAGCAGAAGCAGACAGGAAGAAGTGGCAGTTCCTCAAGCTAAGGTTGAAGAAGTACAAGAGAAGCCGACAGAAAGCTTCTTTGCTCGTCTTAAGCGCAGCCTAAGCCGCACTAAAGCAAACATCGGTGCTGGTTTCTTTGGTCTGTTCAAAGGCAAGCAAATCGATGAAGACCTGTTTGAAGAGCTAGAAGAGCAACTTCTGATTGCTGACGTGGGTATGAATACCACGGTTAAGATCATTGAAAACCTGACAGAAAAAGCATCTCGCAATGACCTAAAAGACGGTGAAGCGCTTTATGGTCTGCTCAAAGAAGAGATGGCAGACATCTTAAGCCAAGTGGAACAGCCACTGGTTGTTGATACCACTAAAACACCTTACGTTATCTTAATGGTGGGTGTGAACGGTGTAGGTAAGACAACTACGATCGGTAAGCTGGCGAAACAATTCCAAAATGAAGGCAAGAAAGTGATGCTAGCAGCGGGTGATACCTTCCGTGCTGCAGCCGTTGAACAGCTTCAGGTTTGGGGTCAGCGTAACGATGTGCCAGTTATCGCTCAACACACTGGTGCGGACAGTGCGTCTGTTATCTACGATGCGATTGAAGCAGCGAAGGCTCGTGGTGTTGATGTTGTGATTGCTGATACAGCCGGTCGTTTGCAGAACAAGAGCAACCTGATGGAAGAGCTACGCAAGATCGTTCGTGTAATGAAGAAGATTGATGACTCTGCGCCACACGAAATCATGCTAACGCTCGATGCAGGTACAGGTCAGAACGCTATCAGCCAAGCGAAGTTGTTCAGTGAAGTGGCTCCAGTTACGGGTATTACACTGACTAAGCTAGATGGTACGGCGAAAGGTGGTGTAATTTTCTCAATTGCTGACCAGTTCCAGATTCCAATCCGCTACATTGGTGTGGGTGAAGGTATTGATGACCTGCGTCCATTTGAATCTAAAGACTTCATTGAAGCACTATTTAGCCGCGAAGAGTAACGCGAGTAGCAAAGTGGTTTATCCTTAATCTGCTACCGTTTTTAAATTTGATATTAGTGATCGTAAGAGGAATTTTCGGTGATCAAATTTCAGCAAGTGAGTAAAGCCTACCGAGGTGGAAGACAAGCGCTCCAAAAAGTGGACTTTCACCTGAAACGTGGAGAGATGGCTTTTTTGGGTGGGCACTCTGGGGCTGGTAAAAGTACCTTGCTGAAGTTGATCTGCGCGATAGAGCGTCCAACTGATGGACGTGTCTGGTTCAACGATCACGATATCACTCGTATCCCAGCCAAAGACATTCCTTTCTTACGCCGTAATATTGGGATTGTTTTTCAAGACCATCGCCTGCTGATGGACCGTTCGATTTTCGATAACGTCGCTCTGCCTATGCGTATTGAATCTATTTCTGAAAACGAAATAAAACGCCGAGTCAGTGCTGCGTTGGATAAAACCGGTTTATTAGATAAAGCCCGTTGTTTGCCAAGCCAACTTTCTGGTGGTGAACAACAACGCGTGGGTATTGCTCGCGCCGTGGTTAACCGTCCAACTCTGCTTTTAGCCGATGAGCCTACCGGTAATCTAGACCCTGAATTATCTAACCGTGTGTTGCGATTATTTGAAGAATTCAACCGCGCAGGTGTGACGATCATCCTAGCGACGCATGATATCGGGTTAGTGAACACTCGCCCTCAGTACCGCCATCTTGAATTAAACCAAGGATTTTTGAGTGAGGTTGAAGACTATGGCCGCGAATAAGCGCATCAAAAAACCTCAATCTAATCGAGCAGCAAACCGCGCTTCAAGCGACGGCTTCTTTGTTGTTCACTGGAAACAAGCCAAGTCATCGTTCTCGCAAATGTGGCAGCGCCCGTTAGGCAACTTACTGACCCTTGCGGTGATCTCTATGGCGTTGGCGATGCCAGCTTGTTTGTACCTATTAGGTAAAAATGTAGGGGAAGTGGCGCAAGATGTCACTAGCCCGTCACAAATAAGTGCTTATGTAGAGGATGGTATTCCTGAGCCACGAGTAATGGTGCTTAAGGATGAAATCGAAAGTTGGGATCAAGTTGAGCTCGTGGAGTACATTTCTCCGCAGCAAGGGCTTGCAGACCTCAGCCAGTATTCTGGTTTTGAAGACGCCCTAACCATTCTCGACGATTATTCACTGCCAGGTGTGCTGGTGATTACGCCAAGCGTGCACAGCGATACCTTAATTAAAGAGCTGGCAGGCACAGTTAAACAACAAGAATTAGTGACCGATGTTCGCCTAGACGAAGATTGGTTAGCGCGATTAGATGCGATCAAAGCATTAGCGGCTGTCATCGTGATTACCTTAACGGTATTGATGCTGGGCGCGGTATTTCTGATTATCGGCAATACACTACGATTTAATGTGTTGGCGCATAAAGAAGAGATTCAAACCATGAAGCTGATTGGTGCGACCGACAGCTACATTCTTCGACCATACCTTTATGCTGGGATGTGGTTTGGCGTTTTAGGTTCGATTAGCGCTTGGGTAATGACGGCATTGATTACCGTATTGCTGAACAGCGCGGTGGATGACTTGGCTCAGCTATACGACAGCCACTTCCGTTTAATTGGCCTGAGTTGGGATGAATCTTTACTGCTTTTGATCGTCGGAACTCTGCTTGGTAGTGTGGCTGCAAAGCTTTCTGCACAGCGTCACCTAAAAGAAATTGAACCAGTTTAGGTGAATAGAGTCATATTTAGACGAAAAATAGGCACTTCTTAACCAGTTTTTGCCTTGTATAGACGAATTGATTATGCATAATTACTTCCCCCTCCTTGAAACCTGTTCATTTTAGGTTCAAGATTGTAGGGTTTTAATAGATGTATTACTCCAGATCAGAGATTGATGAGGAACCGAATGGCAAACCAAGCGTATCAAATGGCTTTAGTCACACAAGATAGTTTAGATAGCTATATCCGCTCAGCGAACAGCTACCCTATGCTGACTCCTGAAGAGGAACGTGGACTTGCAGAGCGATTACATTACAAAGGTGAGATCGACGCTGCGAAAGGCTTGATCCTTTCCCACCTAAGATTCGTGGTGCACGTTGCAAGAGGCTACTCTGGCTACGGGCTACCAATGGCTGATCTCGTCCAAGAAGGTAACATCGGCTTGATGAAGGCTGTTAAGCGCTTCAATCCAGAAGTTGGTGTTCGTCTCGTCTCGTTTGCTGTTCACTGGATCAAAGCTGAAATCCATGAATACGTTCTACGTAACTGGCGTATCGTTAAAATTGCGACCACTAAGGCACAGCGTAAACTGTTCTTTAACCTTCGTAAGTCTAAAAAGCGTTTGGGTTGGTTCAATAACGGTGAAGTTGAGACGGTTGCTCGTGAACTGGGTGTTGAGCCTTCAGAAGTTCGTGAGATGGAATCTCGCTTAGCAGCACAAGATGCGACGTTTGAAGCGCCTATGGACGATGACGATGGCGGTTCTGCTTACACTGCTCCAGTTTACTACCTAGAAGACAAGGCGTCAGACGTTGCTGAGACGGTTGAAGCGGCTAACTGGGAGTCACACACCAATAATCGCCTAGGGCTAGCACTAGCAAGCTTAGACGAGCGTAGCCAACACATTGTTCGCTCACGTTGGTTAGACGACAACAAGGCAACCCTGCAAGACTTAGCGGATACCTACAGTATATCAGCTGAGCGTGTTCGCCAGTTAGAAAAGAATGCGATGAAGAAATTGAAACAAGCCGTTGGTGATTTCTAATAGCATCTAGTTTCTATTAGCTTCTACTTTCTAGTAGAGCTAACAAATAGCTGAATTTTGAAGAGGCCGAGATCGAGAGATCTCGGCCTTTTTGTTTTGGATCGATTTCTCAACTTTTGCGATCGAAATTTGCAAAATGATTTTGTGGATAACTCTGTGAGAAGTTTATTCGTCAGCTATCTAAAAGCAGTGTGTAGTAAGGCTTTGACGGGGTTTTTCGAGTGGGGATATGTTTCAGTTAACCCACAGTTAGATCAGGATCATTACTACATGTTGTGGATCTATTTTTGAAAAGACACTTTATTCACGCAATTCACAGATTTATCCACAAATGGTGTAAAAGTGATCGCTGGTGGATAACCTTATTAAGTGGATGTGAATGTTAGCCTTGGGATAGGTTACAATGGCAGCAAAGTAAATCAGTATAAAAAGAGAAAGTCATGGACCAGTTTAAACATATCGATGTTAAAGGCGCTCAAGCCCTCATCGAACAAGGCGAAGCTCGACTTGTCGATATACGTGACCCGCAGTCTTTTGCGGTTGCCCACCCAAAAACAGCCTACCACCTGACTAACGATACGATGGTGTCATTCATGGATGAGGTTGAGTTCGAACAACCTATCTTAGTGATGTGCTACCACGGCATCAGTAGCCAAGGTGCGGCACAATATTTAGTGAACCAAGGCTTTGAAGAGGTATATAGTGTTGATGGTGGTTTCGAAGCTTGGCATCGTGCTGAACTTCCAGTGATCGCAGGTTAATGACTTTCATCACCTGAACCGCCTCAAGCATCCCTCATAGAATGAATAGGAAGTAACAATGATTAGATTGATGGTGTTAGACAATCCACGTCTTGCTCAAGCATTTATTGATTATATGGCCTCTCGTCAGATCCCTATTCAGATGTCTCCAGAGGGAGAAGGGCGTTTTGCTCTTTGGCTTCTTGATGGCCAATTTCAGGTTGAAACCGAAGCTGAGCTGAATCGTTTTCTGGCTGAGCCCAATCATAAGCGCTATCAAGCTGCATCTTGGGACATGGCAGAGACCAGAAAGAGCAACTTCCATTACCACACGCCAAGCTTCATGGGCATGATCAAAGCCAAAGCAGGCCCAGTGACACTAAGCCTGATGTTGGTGTGTGTGGTGATTTTTGCGCTGCAACAGATCGGTTTTGGCCAAGCTATTTTCAATGCCCTACATTTCCCAGCGGTGGATGGACAGCAATGGCAGCTGTGGCGTTGGTTGAGTCATGCCGTTCTACATTTCTCTGTTATGCACATCGCATTTAATATTTTGTGGTGGTGGCAGCTAGGTGGAGACATTGAGAAGAAACTTGGCAGCCTCAAGCTACTTCAGATCTTTGCTGTCTCTTCTGCGCTTTCAGGTGCTGGGCAGTATTGGGTTGAAGGGGCGAACTTCGGTGGTTTGTCTGGTGTTGTGTATGCCTTGGTTGGTTACTTATGGGTGGTTGGTGCGAAGGCGCCACAACTTGGTTTAGGTATCCCAAGACAGATTGTCGGCTTTATGTTGGTGTGGTTGGTGCTTGGGTACATGCAGCCATTTATGGCTATCGCCAATACGGCGCATTTAGCTGGTCTAGCCGCTGGTGTGATTATTGGCTTTATCGATGCGATGAAAGCACCAAGCTCGGCAAGAAGCTAATTCATATCTTCTAATGAGTAGCCAAACGATAGAGACAAAAAAAGCGGCCAGATGAGCCGCTTTTTTATTGGGATTCGTTTTACATCATTACTGATAAAGGTATTTGGTAAACAGTAAGTCAGCAATCAGGGTTTTACCTGTCTCTGGAAGCAAAATCTTGTTGAGGTGTTCAACTAAGGATTTTCTTAAGTCTTCACGGCCAGATAGAGATTTAATGGTTTCTTCGTTTTGTTTGCCAAGCAATTCAATCACCGCATCGCGAATCAGTGGTTGGTGATGCTCAATAGCGGCCAAGTCGCTACTATTTGCCACCATGATGTCGAGGCGAACCTGAATGTAGCCCAGTTTTTTACCTTTAGTGTAAAAATTGGTGGTCAGGTCTGGCTCTAGCGTGAAGTAGGCGAGTTTAGCTGCCGACTCCTCTTCCGCGAAACTTGATGCTGAAAAGAGTAGGGTAATCGCAAGAAATATTTGGGCTACATAACGTTTGTGCATATTTGTGACTTTTCTTTAGTTTATTCGCGATATTCGAAACGCATTAGTCTTGTTACAATGAGCGGTCTAAATCTAAATACGTTTACAATTCGAAGAACGCTTTAATTTTGTTCGAAAGTTGAAGCTTTATTGTACGTGTAAAGTCACCTATTGAATACTAGTATGAATCAGCCAATATCGCTGTATCTTAATTCGTTAATGAATGTAGATTGGCAAAGTACAGAAACATTTGATTTTCCTAATGAAACCACCAAAGAGTGGCTGATGGAGCAAGGTTCTCTTTCCCGCAAGTTGGGGAAGTGCTGTCAGCACCTGTCTGTTGAGTTGCTTCATAATCAAGTTGTAGAACGCTCAATGCTGCAACAAGACGAGGAACATCTTTTATCATCGTTTGATTGCTTACTGCGTAAAGTGATTTTAAAGGGTGATGACGAACCGTGGGTGTTAGGTCGAACCTTGATTCCCCGAGTCACATTAGAAGATCATCAGCACTCAGACCTTTCTCAACAAGGTAATGTCCCGCTTGGATTGACCGTTTTTAGTGCTGAGAACGTGGAGCGAGATGCGCTGCAAGTTGGTTGGGTTATCGCAGGCGATGAGCGATTACTCGCGCGTCGTTCTCGATTATGGATGAACCATAAACCGATGCTTGTGGCAGAACTGTTTTTACCAACATCACCCATTTACTCTAAGGAGAGTGTGTAAATGCTTGCCACCAAAGCGAAGGCGTATTGGCAATTAACGCGAATGAATCGCCCGATTGGTACCCTATTACTCCTTTGGCCGACCTTGTGGTCACTGATTATCGCCGCACAAGGTATGCCTGATTTTGATGTCTTGGTTGTTTTTGTACTCGGCGTGGTGTTGATGCGTTCAGCTGGCTGTGTGATCAATGACTTTGCGGACCGTAAAGTAGATGGTCATGTTAAACGTACCAAGCAGCGTCCATTACCCTCAGGTTTGGTTTCCAGTAAGGAAGCGATTCTGCTCTTTTTAGTGCTAGCCGTAGTTTCATTCTTGCTGGTACTCACCATGAATCCACTGACCATTAAGCTCTCATTTATTGGTGTGGGTCTGGCGTTCATTTACCCTTTCATGAAGCGTTTTACGCATCTTCCACAGTTGTTTCTTGGCTTAGCGTTTAGTTGGGCGATACCAATGGCTTGGGCGGCACAAACCAATGAACTGCCAAGCATTGTGTGGTTTGTCTTCGTGATTAACGCGTTGTGGACGATTGCTTACGACACGCAATATGCGATGGTTGACCGAGATGATGACTTGAAGATTGGTATTAAATCGACGGCTATTTTATTTGGTCGCTTCGATAAACTGATTGTTGGCTCTTTGCAACTCGTCACCCTAGCGATGCTGATTGCGTTAGGTATGCACTACCAATTGGGTGATACTTTCTATTGGGCATTGTTAGCCGCAGGCAGCTTGTTTGTGTACCAACAACATTTGATGCGGCATCGTGACCGAGACTTATGTTTTCAAGCTTTTCTAAATAACAACTATGTTGGTATGGCCGTAACGGTCGGTTTGTTCGTTACCTTCTGGTAAGCATCAGTTTTTATCAAACGAATATTCAAGAAAAAGGCACCCAGTGGGTGCCTTTTTTGATCGCGTTGAATCTGCTATCAGAGCCCTGCTATATACAGGAATTACTCGACTTGGTGAATACTCTCTTGAATAGTCAGACGGACTTCTGGGTAAAGCATCGAGTAAAGAAGCTTAGCGAATTGCTGAGTCTTCTCTAAATCGCAGTTGCCGTCGTTATCTAGGTACTGTTGCTGCTTCAACGTTGCGAACATAGAAGCAAACACACCTTTATCGAAGAATTCGGGAGCATTGATACCATGCAATCGACCAAGTCGCTGTGCGATGTCTTGGCTTTTCTGCTCAAGGTCAGATTTGTCCAGTTCCGGATTCTCTGCCAGCAAGTTTAGAGCAATAGAGTAGCGCTGTAGCGTTTCTGAAATCGTACGGCCTAACAGCATAAGAGCTTGGCTGTTCGATTGGTTGATCGTCACTTCATTGTCAGACACAACAATCATGCCCTGGCTAACAAGTTCATCAATGATGTTTGATACTACGCCTTCAAGCTGTGATTCGTCGTAGCTTAAGAACAGCTCTTTCTTTAAGAACGGATAAATTGCTGCAACATTCTTTTGAATCGCTTCAATCGATAAACCGCGTTGACGAATAGTCATCTGTGCAATTAACGATGGCAGAGCAAACAAGTGAATGATGTTGTTTCGGTAGTAGGTCATCAGAATTGACTGGTGACGGTCTAGCGAAATGATGTCGCCCATTGAGTCTGATTCAATCAAGAACTTGTTCAGTGATTCAGCATGTTTTACTAAATCTTCAGCGCTGTCTTTTGGCACAGTGAACGTTGCCGAATATGGAACATTCTTAAGCAGAGACAGGTAGCAATTAATCTGAGAAACCAAAGAGTCACGAGACAATGCGCGCTGTCTTGAAGCCAATAGTGCCGTTGCACAAAGGGTCAGGGCATTGGTCGCTGCCGCATCGTTAATGTGCGTCATCATTTTGGTCGCCAAGTCATTAACCACCGGGTTCATCCATTGTGGTTTGCTAGTGCCCATTGGGTCGATGTCTTTGGTCCACTCAGGTGAGTGTTCATTCAGGTATTGGTTCAGTTGAATTGGCTCACCGAAGTTCACGTAGCCTTTACCAAAGTTACGCAGCTTACGAATGGTACGAATCACTAAGCTCGCGTTTTCTTTCTCTTTACGCTTACCACGAAGTTCTTTTGCGTAAGTCGCCACTTCCATCACGTGCTCGTAGCCGATGTACACAGGAACCAAAGTCACCGGGCGATTCATGCCGCGCAGCATCGCTTGAATAGTCATCGCCAACATGCCGGTCTTCGCTTGCAATAAACGACCTGTACGAGAACGCCCACCTTCACTGAAGTACTCTACTGAGTAACCTTTAGCGAACAACTCCGCTAGGTATTCACGGAAAATCGTCGAGTACAGCTTGTTGCCTTTGAAGCTACGACGAATAAAGAACGCACCACCATGACGGAAAATAGGACCGGCAGGGAAGAAGTTCAGGTTGATACCCGCAGCGATGTGCGGCGGCACCATGCCTTCATGATAAAGCACATAAGAAAGCAGTAAGTAGTCCATGTGGCTACGGTGACAAGGCACGTAAACAATCTCGTGACCATCTTGAGCCAACTTACGAACCGTTGAAGCGTTGCTGATATGCAGGCCTTGGTACAACTTATTCCACAGCCAACCAAGAATCTTCTCACCACGCTTGATCAGCGAGTAAGAGAAGTTCGCAGCAATCTCGTCCATAATGTCTTGAGCTTCTTTGCTCGCTTTCTCGATCGAGATGTTCTTTGCTTGTGCTTCGTCTTCAATCGCTTTTTTGATCGCTTCTGATTTTAACAGGCGATCAAACAGAGCTTGGCGACTTGGCAGGTTAGGGCCTGATGCTGCAAGCTTTTGGCGAGAGAAGTGAATACGTGCCACGCGCGCCAGTTTGTGCGCGATGGTGCTGTCGGTGCCGTGTGAGTTAGCCATGTAGCGTAGAGAAACCACTGGGCTGAAACGAACCAGACAGTCACGACCGGCTAGCAATACAGCTTTTGATTTCTCTAAGCCGTTCATTGCCTGTAGGTAAGGCTTCTGGTTATTCTCTTTACCAGGCTTACGTCCCCACAGCACTGTAGCAGGGATAACTTGAACATCGAGTTCAGAGTCGTCGGCGTGCAGTGAAAGCAATTCAGAGAACACTTCAATTGAAGAGCTTGGTACATAATCATCGTCTTGCAGCAGAGTTTTGCGAGAAGAGATAAAAACGTAGCGTTGCAGTGATTTGCCGTTGATTTCAAGCTTGCTCAACGGATCAGGTAGGCCTAATTCAAGTGCATGTTTTTGCAATGTAAGAATGTCGACACTTGAGCGAAACGGTAAGGCGTATACAATCGGTTTGCTCAAATCAATGTTCAAATCCTCAACAGGGTTTGAAGGAATTGATGTGCCCTTTACCAATACGGATAAAGGTAGCTTCATTAATGAACGTGAAAAAGATTGTCCAGAAGACATATAGGTTCACTGCCTCAATAGTTATTTCAATGTGCTGAAGCGTATCTCTATTTCTCTGATAAAAAGGATAAATCCTATGAGTGAAATAGGGATAAGCCTAGGCGTAAATTTAATCGATGCAAGAATACCAGAAACTGGTCTAACCTTTTAATGGAAATAGTCATATTGCCGTTAAGTTTGTGGAAAATCATTCATCGACTGATTGAGTATAGGGTTAAAAATGACCAAAAAATCAAACACCGGATTCAAACGCATCATCAAAGCAGCAGGCTTTTCATGGCAAGGCATTACGAGTTCGTTTAAAAATGAGGCTGCATTTCGACAAGAAGTGTTCATGGCGGCCGTGCTTATTCCGTTGGCATTTTACCTGGATGTAAGCCAGGTTGAACGAATCTTAATGATCTCATCGGTGGTATTGGTGATGGTTGTCGAGCTAATCAATACAGCGATTGAAGCGGTTGTCGACCGAATCGGCAGTGAGCATCATGAGTTATCTGGAATGGCGAAAGATGTCGGCTCGGCAGCGGTTTTCATCTGTTTGGCACTCGCAGGTTATGTGTGGCTAGAGATCTTGTTTTTGTAATTTGCTAAAAATGAACTAAAAACAACCAATTGCTTTGCTTTTGTTCAGTTACTGGATATACTCACAGTCAACTGTATAAAAAGACAGGTGAATCATGAAGCCGTTAACGCCCCGCCAGCAACAAGTCTTTGACCTTATCAAAGGTAAGATCGAAGATTCCGGTATGCCACCGACACGTGCAGAAATCGCGCGTGAACTAGGCTTCCGTTCTGCCAATGCTGCAGAAGAACATTTGAAAGCTCTTGCTCGTAAAGAAGCGATTGAGATTATCCCGGGTGCGTCTCGCGGTATTCGTATTTTGCTTGAAGATGCAGCAAACGAAGAGCAAGGTTTACCATTAATCGGTCAGGTTGCCGCTGGTGAGCCTATCTTGGCTCAAGAGCATGTAGAAATGCATTACCAAGTTGATCCAGGCATGTTTAAACCACAAGCTGACTTCTTACTTCGTGTAAATGGCGAAAGTATGAAAGACATCGGTATTATGGATGGTGATTTATTAGCTGTTCATAAAACACAAGATGTACGCGATGGTCAGGTTGTAGTGGCTCGTGTCGATGATGATGTAACGGTAAAACGCCTAGAACGTAAAGGTTCAACGGTTCTGTTACATGCTGAAAATGAAGAGTTTTCTCCAATCCATGTCGATCTAGAATCTCAACACTTGTCTATTGAAGGGCTTGCGGTTGGTATTATTCGCAACACCGACTGGATGTAGTCAGTACAAATAGCTTATTGATATTTATTCTCAATAACTTGTCATTGTAATTGATATTCATTATCATCTTCTTTGTCGAGATACAAGGAAGATGATGATGCCAAACCCAACCAAACCTCAAATGAAGCCGCTTACTCGTAAGCCGCGCTCCTCTGTTCAAAAGGCTTCTTCTGAACAAGGGTCTGCACATCAAGAATTCCAAGTTCCGACGAACCTCGTTCAGCATCTTTGGTTTCGTAGCCGTGAAAGCCTAGCTGATGATGGTCTCGTTTATGATCCTATCGCAGCTCAAGCCTGCAAGCGTTGCCAGCTCGCACCTGAATGTCTTACTGGCGAGCTAGACCAACAACAACTTCTCTACGCAACACTGACTCAACTTTGTGACTCTCAAGTTCAGCAATTTCTATCTCACAACCCAGATGCTTGGATCATCAATGTTGGAGCAGGGCTCGATACCCGCTTCTACCGTTTAGATAATGGACGCTGCCATTGGGTTGAGCTGGATGTCACGGAAAACCTTGTGTGGCGCCAACGTCTGTTCCACAAAAATGAACGCTATCGTTTGGAGTGTGGTTCTGTCGATGACCTGACTTGGTTGGATGAACTCAATATTCCAGAACAAGCCTCGGTGATGGTGGTGTGTGAACATGCTCTGCTGGATTGCAATGAACAGCAGACGGCGAACTTCATTCAGTCTTTGAGTCGCTACTTTACTCATGCACATGCGTGTTTAGTCTTAGCTGGAGATAAAAGCTCAAGTACGTTGGGGCAAAAACTTGGTTCAGGAAAGTATGCGCATGGCCTATCTTCTCCAATAGACAGTGTTCTCAATTGGTTGCCATGGGCACAATGGGTAAAAGCGTTTTCTCCACTAGACCAAAAATGCAACCGTTGGAAATTGTGGCAGCGACTTCTTTGTAAGATCTCTCAGGTCAAAAAGCGTTTAACGCCGCAGTTAGTGCTCGTTAAGTGGTAATCCTAGGTGTTTTGTATTTCGAGTAACTGAGTACATAGCCGGTATAAGTAAAATTCCACAACATAGTGAAAGCCCACCCACTAGGTTAAACTATCGCCTCTAATCTAAGAGGTGATCGTGAAGTTATTTAATCCCCAAACTATTTTTCAAACGCTATCCAATCAGGCGATGCATAAAAAAGTGCTGTTGCTCGCGATCCCGATGGTTCTCTCTAATATTACTGTTCCACTGTTGGGCTTAGTCGATGCGGCGGTTATCGGTCACCTAGAGCACTCTTGGTATTTAGGTGGTGTGGCGCTGGGCGGCACAATGATCAGCGTGACCTTTTGGTTGCTTGGTTTCCTGCGTATGTCGACAACAGGGCTAGCTGCACAATCTTATGGTGCGAATGATGGCAAGCAACTAGGCTTAGTTTTTGTGCAAGGCGTGACCATGGCCTTAGGGTTTGCTGGTGTCTTTTTACTTTTACACAGTTTAGTCGCCGATTTAGTTTTCTCATTGAGTAGCGCCAGTGATCAAGTTAAGCACTATGGTCAGCAATATTTCTCAATCCGCGCTTGGAGTGCACCTGCCGCGCTGACTAACTTTGTGATTCTAGGTTGGCTGCTCGGGACTCAAAACGCCAAAGCGCCAATGTGGATGGTGATCATCACCAATATCACCAATATCGTTTTGGATATCGTTTTTGTTATCGGCTTAGGGTGGCAAGTGGAAGGTGCTGCATTGGCATCTGTAATGGCTGATTATGCCGGTCTAACATTTGGCCTAATTTGTGTTTACCGAATCTGGGCGAAGAAGCAGTTACCATCGCCATGGGATCTGCTTAAGAAAACCAGCCAAGGTTTGAGTCGTTTCGTGAAATTGAATCGCGATATCTTTCTTCGTTCATTATGCCTACAAGCGACTTTCACTTTCATGACCTTCCAAGGTGCAAGCTTTGGCGATGATGTTGTTGCGGCCAATGCAGTGTTGATGAGTTTCTTGATGATCATCTCTTATGGGATGGATGGCTTTGCCTACGCAATGGAAGCGATGGTCGGTAAGGCGATAGGCGCGAAAGACAAAGATGAACTGAACCAGTCATTGATTGGTACTTTTTTCTGGAGCTTTAATATTTGTTTGGTACTGACCATAGCGTTCGCACTCGCTGGCTCGAGTTTGATTAATATGATCACTACCATTCCTGACGTGAAGAACCAAGCCGAGGTGTATTTACCGTGGTTAGTCGCAATGCCATTGGTGTCTATGTGGTGCTTCTTGTTGGATGGTATTTTTGTTGGAGCAACCAAGGGCAAGGATATGCGCAATAGTATGTTTGTTGCGACCTGTAGTTTCTTCGCGATTTTCTATTTAGCATCAGGTTTAGAGAACCATGCACTGTGGTTAGCGATGCTGAGCTTTATGGCAATGCGCGGAATTGGTCTTGGTGTGTTGTTTGTTTCTCAGTGGAAGAAAGGGGAGTTTCTCGCTTAGCTCTGAGGGCTCTGTTTGTGGAGAGTAAATGAGGCTGTACAGGTAAAGTGGTATTTAGAACATCATGATCTAATTACTATCAATGCCTTAATATTCAGTGTTTTAAATAAAAACAGCAAGCGCGTGGCTTGCTGTTTATGTATTTGGCCTATGGGTGGTCAAATACTCCTATTGGTTCTTTATCTAGAATAAACGGTTAAGCCCGTTGAGTGCTGCAACACGATAAGCTTCCGCCATCGTTGGATAGTTAAAGGTTGTATTCACAAAGTACTCGATGGTATTTGCTTCACCTTTCTGTTCCATGATCGCTTGTCCGATATGGATGATTTCAGCGGCACGCTCACCAAACACGTGGATACCTAAAATCTCTTTGGTTTCGCGATGGAACAGAATCTTCAAGCTACCAATGTCTTTACCCGCAATTTGAGCACGAGCTAGGTGTTTGAATGAAGAACGTCCTACTTCATACGGTACTTTAGCTGCGGTAAGTTCTTGCTCGGTTTTACCAACAGAACTGATCTCCGGGATGGTGTAGATGCCGGTTGGAATGTCTTCGATAAGGTGGCGTTCAGCTTCACCTTTCACAATTGCTTGAGCCACAAATCGACCTTGGTCATAAGCCGCGCTTGCTAGGCTAGGGTAGCCAATCACATCACCGACAGCGTAAACATGGTCAACATTGGTTTGGTAATTGGTATTTACTGAGACTTGCCCACGCGAGTCCGCTTCTAAGCCAACAGCACCAAGGTTCAGTTTATCGGTATTACCCGTTCGGCCATTGGCATACAGTAGGCAATCAGCGCGCATCTTTTTACCTGACTCTAGGTGAATGATCACGCCATCATCAGTGCCTTCAATTTTCTCAAAGGTTTCATCGTTGCGAATCACGACACCGCTGTTCCAGAAGTGATAAGAAAGTGCATCTGAGGTTTCATTGTCTAGGAATGACAACAGACGGTCACGAGTATTGATAAGATCGGTTTTTACACCCAAACCGCGGAAAATCGACGCGTATTCACAACCAATAACGCCAGCACCATAGATGATGATGTGTTGCGGGTCGTGTTTAAGAGAAAGAATCGAGTCACTGTCGTAGATACGTTCATGCAGGAAGTCGACGTTATCTGGTTGGTAAGGGCGAGAGCCTGTCGCGATAACAAATTTGTCTGCACTGTAATGTTCTTCAGTGCCATCGCTTTGCATTACCGAGACAGTGTTGGTATCGATAAAACGTGCAGTACCAAAGACCAACGTGCACTGGTTGCGGTCGTAGAAGCCTTGGCGTAATCGAGTCTGCTTGTCGATAACCGATTTGGCATGCCCCAAAATGTTAGAAAACGTTGAGTGTATGCTTTTGTTGTTCTGACAAAACAGCGGATTACTGTTGAATTCGATAATACGACTTACGGCATGACGCAGTGCTTTTGAAGGAATTGTTCCCCAGTGAGTACAACCACCACCAACGCTGCTCTCTTTCTCAATGATTGCAACGTTCAACCCGGCTTTGGTTAATCCCATCGCTGCCCCTTCTCCTCCGGGGCCACTACCAATTACGATTACATCAAAGTGGTTGGAGTGCGGCATAGATATCTTCCTTGTTATATTTGATTAACATTGCTTTAGCGAGATTTTAACCGATTCTGTTCTCGGGTACATGAAAAGGGCATCAGAGAGTCGGTGGGATCACGCAGTGTTATCGAAAAAATAATATTTGGTATGTCGTATGTCTCCAAATGACAGCGTGGATATTGAAATTTTTTCTTCGAACGTATTTACTTCGGTACGTGAACAAAGAGGTATGTTTAGTGTCTTATATAACCAGAGTGCCTTATATAAATAAGTGATTCGCGTTATATTGAATAGAGTATTAGACATGCCTGTTTAGGCTGTAAAAGAAGAAATTGATAAAGTATGAAACCAATGGGCATTCGCGCACAGCAAAAAGAAAAAACTCGTCGCAGCTTAATCGATGCAGCATTTAGCCAACTCAGCGCCGATCGTAGTTTTTCCAATCTAAGCTTGAGAGAAGTCGCTCGTGAGGCTGGAATAGCACCGACTTCCTTTTATCGTCACTTCAAAGACATGGATGAGCTTGGCTTAACCATGGTTGATGAAGGTGGCTTACTGCTGCGCCAGTTAATGCGTCAAGCTAGGCAACGCATAGTAAAAGAAGGCAGTGTGATTCGTACATCGGTTGAAACCTTTATGGAATTCATTGAAAGCAGCCCTAACGTATTCAGACTGTTATTGCGAGAGCGCTCAGGAACTTCATTTGAGTTTCGTGCAGCGGTAGCTCGTGAGATACAGCACTTCTCTGCTGAGTTAACCGAATATTTGATAACGACTGGCATGACACGAGACGAAGCTTTTACTCAAGCTGAAGCCTCCGTTATCTTGGTCTTCAACTCAGGGGCAGAAGCATTAGATTTAGATCGACGTCAGCGAGATGAACTGGCTGAACGCTTGATCATGCAATTGCGAATGATGGCCAAAGGGGCTTTTTGGTATCGTAAAGAACGTGAACGTAACCGATTAAAAGGCGGGATTGAATAATGTCGAATGAAAATAATACTGTAAACCGTGGTTCAGAAAGAAAGACACTCGTACTTGCTGTTATTGCCGGTGTGTGTGGTGATGCTCTGTTATCTTGGGTAACAATGAGCGAAGTGGGCTTCTCTATTTTCCCACTGATTGCTTTAGTCTTGGCTGTACAAGCACTTTACCAAGAGTACCTAACTAACCCAGTATCTGAAGATATTCCACTAGTAGGTTTGGCTTGTTTCTTTGTAGGTGCATTTGGCCACTCGGCTTTTGTGAAGGCACAACACCCTGATGCTGGCTCAAACTTCTTTGCGATTATTGTCGCGATGTTGCTTCTTGCATGGGTAGGTAAGAAACTCGGCTTTATCGGCAAAACTGCTTAAGCTGATTTAGAAATTAAAAAAACGAGCCAATGGGCTCGTTTTTTTGTATCTGCTGTTTGGCTTAGACCTGAAAGCGATACTTACGCTTTACGCTCTAGGAATACGCCAGCTTCCATGTGGTGCGTGTAAGGGAACTGGTCAAACAGAGCAAAACGAGTGATGTCGTGCGTTTCGCTTAGGATGTCTAGGTTCTCTTTCAATGTTTCAGGGTTACAAGAGATGTACATGATACGCTCGTAGCCTTGAACCATCTTACAAGTATCAACATCCATACCTGAACGCGGTGGATCAACAAAGATAGTGTTGCAGTTGTAGCTCTTAAGATCGATGTTCGCTTGCTGTAGACGACGGAACTCACGCTTGCCTTCCATTGCTACAGTAAAATCTTCTGCAGACATACGGATGATCTGAACATTTTCAATGTTGTTCGCAGCGATGTTGTATTGCGCAGATTCTACTGACGGTTTCGCCAGTTCAGTTGCCAGTACACGCTCGAAGTTTTGTGCTAGCGCTAATGAGAAGTTACCGTTACCACAGTAAAGCTCAAGTAAGTCGCCTTTGCTGTCTTGAGTACAATCGACAGCCCATTCCAACATTTTCTCTGCCACTTTGCCGTTGGGTTGAGTAAAGCTGTTCTCTACTTGTTGGTAGATGTAGCTATCACCATTCACATCTAGCTTTTCAATTACGTAGTCGCGGTCCAGTACGATTTTCATCTTACGCGCACGGCCAATCAGGTTTAGGTTAAAACCTTCATCGTTTAATTGCTGCTTAAGTGCTTTAGCATCTTGAATCCACTGTTCACCTAATTGACGGTGGTAAAGCAATGACACCAAAATTTCGCCGCTTAGTGTAGATAGGAAGTCTACTTGGAATAGCTTGTGGCGTAGAGAATGGTTGTCCTTCATTGCATCGACTAACAAAGGCATCAAGTCATTGATAAGACGACTAGCAGCAGGGAACTGGTCTACACGATATTTTTCTTTGGTCTCTTGATTGAACATGACGTAATACATATCGTCACCTTCATGCCACACGCGGAACTCAGCACGCATGCGGTAGTGTTGTTCTGGAGATTCATACACTTCCAGCTCAGGCACATTATATTCTGAGAACATTTCAGTAAGACGCTCAGTCTTTTCTGCCAGTTGTTCTTGGTAGCGTTGCGGGTTTACATCTAAATTCGCCATTGTTATGCCTTTTGCTGTCGTGCTTTTAAATCAAGAGCGCAGATTTTATTCAATCACAGGCGCTTGTCCAGTGTTGAGAGCCAATCAGTGTAAATAGGCCATGAAAACTATAGCTTATAACTATCTTAGACTAGACAAATGATTCAGAGGTCAATACTATCTTCGGCAAGCTGGTGCCATTTAGATGTATAGATGGCTGAAGAGGGAATCTGGTGTGAATCCAGAACTGACGCGCAGCGGTAAAAGAGAACAAGTATTCACAAGACACTGCAAATAGCTTTTTGTGGGAAGTCGAATATAAGGTAACCAAAAGGTTGTGCTCTTGAGTCCGAATACCTGCCAGTAGCTAAACCATAAGATGTGGTTTGGTAGGAATTTACGCGATTTAGGATAACAACATGAACAAATCCCTTTTAGCGATAGCTGTAGCATCGCTGCTTTCACCTATCTCCAATTTACACGCCCAAGAAGCCTCTGCCGACGAAACCATGGTGGTTACGGCTAACCGTTTTGAGCAAAGCACGGAAAGTGTTGTCGCTCAAGTTGAAGTAGTATCACGCCAAGATATCGATCGAATTCAAGCTAAGTCTCTAACAGATGTGTTTAGACGATTGACGGGTATTCAGGTTTCACAAAATGGAGGCCGAGGACAGCAAGCTTCGATCTTTGTTCGTGGTGCTAATTCTGATCAAGTGCTTGTTCTCATTGATGGTATTCGTTTTGCGCGAGCTGCAAAGGGTGGTGTCGATTTTAGCCAGTTACCAATTACATTCGTTGACCGAGTGGAATACGTTCGAGGAGCTCGTGCCGCTATGTATGGCTCAGAAGCTATCGGCGGTGTTATCAACATTATTACTGTTGCAAACTCTGACAATGAAAAAACGGCAGTTAGTGCAGGTTTAGGAAGCTTAGATTACCAAGAGCTGAGCTTTGTTAGTGGTACTAAGGTCGGTGAAAATGGTCACTTGAACGTATCTGTTGGTTACGATTCCGATGAGGGATACAACGTTCATCCATTACCAGGTGTTAATGATGGTGATCGCCATGGTTTTGAATCACGCAATGCTCTAATTGGTTATGTTCATAATTTTGATCAGCAATGGAGTGGCTTCGCGAATTTCCGTATGTTTGAAACCATTTCTCAGTACGATGGTTCATTTGGTACAGACCATTCTTACAAAGAAGCTGAAGTTCAAAATTCGACCTTTGCTACTGGTGTTAAATATAGTGGCAGTGAACTTAAGTCTGATTTCTTAGTTAACTATCAGAATCAAGATAACTGGAACTACGAACAGTCTTTAGGCAAGAACTCAGCGTCAGCAACATCTGATGAGCTTGAACAGCTAAATGTTCAATGGGTGAATTCATACAAACTAACGTCGTCACTGACTCTTAGTGGTGGTGTAGATTGGCGTGATGAGGCTTATATTGTTAAGCCTTCGAATACTGAATACGACAGAACGAATGTTGCGTACTTCGCTGCATTAAACGCAGATGCGGATAAAGTGTTCGGAGAACTGAGTCTTCGTGTTGATGACAATGAGCAGTTTGGTACAGAAACTACTTACAACACAGGGTTAGGCTATCGTTATGCTGAGTGGCTTGTTGTAAAAGCAGCTTATGGCACATCCTTCAAAGCACCTAACTTGTATCAACTATATAGCTACTACGGTAATGCACAGTTAGAAGCTGAAAAGGCAGATTCATTTGAACTGACTTTTGGTGGCTTAATCAAGGATGTTGATTGGTCGATTACTGGCTATGACACGAACGTCGAAGACTTAATTGATTACAACTACGCGACAAGTAAGTACTACAATACCGATGGCGAAAGCCAATTACGTGGTGTGGAAATGGTCGTTGGGTTTGATACTAGCTTTATTAACCACCAAGTGAGCGCTAATTTCCAAGACCCAGAAGATCAATCTGGTGAGCAACTGATACGCCGAGCTAAGAAGATTTACAAGTATAATGCAGTGGCTAGTTTCGATGATGTTGATGTTTCATTAGGTTTCCAATATGTAGGTGAGAGACCGGACTTCTCTGAAGATCTCGCAGCGTATAGCTTGTTTGATGTTTCAGTGAACTACTATGCGAATGAAAACCTTACTTTAAATGGTCGAGTGGATAACTTAACTGACGAAGAGTACGAGACTGCTGGTGGATACCCATCACCAGAGCGTACATATTACGTGAATGCTACTTACCAATTCTAATTATCACCTAAACCGCCTTCGGGCGGTTTTTTCTTATTGGGTATATCAATGAAAAAGAAAGTCGTCATAAGTTGGTCGTCAGGCAAAGACTCTACATTAACCCTAGAACGTCTACTTGAAAGCACCGAGTATGAAGTTGTTGCTCTCTATACTACGTATGTTGGAGGTGAGGTCCCTTTCCAAGTCACGCCAATCGAGGTTGTCGGAATGCAGGCTACATTGATCGGTTTGCCTCTAATAACGATTGAGCTGCCGGAGGTGTTCCCAAGTAACGAGATCTATCAAAGTACGATTGTTACGGCGCTTAAAGGATCGGGTTTATCTATTGATGCCGTGGCATTCGGCGATATGTTTTGCAATGGTATTGCTGATTACCGAAGAAGTTATATAGAACCTGCGGGCTGGGAGTGTGTATTTCCTCTACTAGGAGAGAGTAGCCAAACTCTGGCTCAAGAAATCATAAATAGAGGAATCGAAACCTTTCTCGTCACAGTTGATAGCGATGCATTAGACATGAGCTATTGCGGGAAAGAATACACGCCTGAACTAATAGACAGTTTGCCAAGTCACGTCGACCCATGTGGAGAAGATGGTGAGTTCCATACCTTAGTAACGTCAGCGCCATGCTTTAAAGGTAAGCTCAAGATAGAGCTAGAAAATGTAGAGCAGGGTGAGCGCTTTGGGCATCAACGCTACCGAGCTTGCATTATATAGAGTGATGATTGGCGAAAACTAAGTGAAGGGGTATCATTGCTGCGGAACTTCTTACAGGTAATGGTTGTGTCGAAAAGCATACAAAAAAACATATTGGTCTTTGATTCTGGAGTTGGCGGCCTCTCTGTATATAAAGAGATAAGCCAGTTACTACCAAATCACAACTATATCTATGTATTCGATAACGAGGCTTACCCATATGGTGAGCTCGATCAGCAAGTCCTCATTCAGCGAGTCCAAAGTATCGTCGCCAGTTTTGTGGCGAGTCACGCTATTGATATCGTGGTGATAGCTTGTAATACGGCCAGTACGATAGTCCTGCCGACACTTCGCGCTAATAACCTTATCCCTATTGTCGGCGTAGTCCCGGCAATCAAACCTGCTTCGTTACTGGCTAATAAAGCGGTTGGCCTTATTGCGACTCCCGCGACGATTACTCGTGAATACACACACGAGCTCATCAAAAACTTCTCGAGTAATAAAAGAGTAGAGCTGTTGGGTTCTACTCGGCTGGTGGATATGGCCGAAGATAAACTCAGAGGCGAGGAGATTAGCCTTGAAGAGTTACAGCAAATCCTTCAGCCGATGATCAACACAATTGATGTGGCTGTATTAGGATGTACTCATTTCCCATTGATCAAATCAGAGATTCAACAAGTACTAGGTGAAAGTGTAGTGCTGATAGATTCTGGTAAAGCGATAGCTAAGCGGGTTCAAGATTTGTTGGGTTTGGAAAGCGTTAATAAAGAAGGGGGAGTACGTGAAGTTTTTTGTAGTGCACTTCCTAAAAAAGAAAGTGCACTAAATAGTATGTTAAAGCAGTTAGGGTTTAGCTCAGTTCAGATTCGTCCGCTTCAGGATGTTTAGGATCATTTGCAACACGTACTTTTAAAGTGCGTTGCATGTAATCTTTATCGTTAAGTGCAGAGATTGCATGATTCACATCATTACTTGCCATAACAACAAATCCAAAGCCTCTTCTTTTACCAGTACGTTTGTCTTTCATTAAACGTACTGCAAATACTTCACCATGCTCTGAGAATAATTCACGTACATGTGATTCGTTCGCTTTGTATGGAAGGTTACCCACATAAAGTGTTTTGGTTGAAGCCTTAGGTTCTGAATCTGATTTTGAGTCGGTGCTTGAAAAGTTAACAACAAAAGCGGAAGCCAAGACACCAAGGATAAAGGTAATTGCAGGCGATATATCTACCTGAGAGAAAACAATGCCGCCTAATACAGCCAGTGCGACAATTAACAACATCGATTTTTTTGAGTTCATATCGGAATACTACATATTAATAAACGAAATAGACGCATCTACCATTAACAAAATAGACACATGAATCTTACGTTCATGGCTTCCATTTTTCCAATGTATTGCTGTGATACGTCTCAAATGTTTAGTTTTTATTCGAAAAATGCGGATCTGGTGGCTTTTTAGGCGAACAAAACTTTTATTTCAAAAAGCCCTTGTGCTCCATCTCAATCTCTCTATAATGCCGCCTCACCGACACGGAGTGAGACGAAAGTCACACAGCGAAATCGGTAGAGAAAAAGAGTTTGAAAATAACCCTTGACTCTCAAAGTGGTGCAGGTATAGTACGCACCCCTAGCGACTGAGATGTGAATCACAAAACGCTAGCGCTCTTTAACAATTTAAACCTATCAATCTGTGTGGGCACTCGTTGATGAATATC